>JALEIQ010000155.1 GCA_022769795.1 Clostridiales bacterium | reverse complement strand
GCGAAATCCGTCAAGAATGTAGATTTGGCACGTATTGGTTTTGGGCAGAGCGTGGCGGTAACGCCAATCCAGCTGCTAACGGCGGCTTGCGCCGTGATCAATGGCGGCAGGCTGATGCAGCCCTATCTGCTCAAGGAGGCCATTTCTCCTGAGGGTGCGGTGATTTACCGTGCGCAGCCCAAGGTGGTAGCCACACCTGTTTCAGAACAGACTAGCGCGACCATGCGCGATTTGCTGGAAAAGGTGGTTTCCATTGGCGGTGCCAAGAACGCCGCTGTGGATGGCTACCGCATCGGCGGCAAGACGGGCACGGCGCAGGTGTATAAGGACGGACGCATCGTAAGGGATGTGCACATCGGCTCCTTTTTGGGCTTTGCCCCGGCGGATGACCCGCGCATTGCCCTTCTGGTGATTGTGGACGAGGCAGACGCGCCCGTGGACTATGGCGGCACGACCGCCGCCCCTTTTGCTAGACAAATCTTAGCGGATGTGTTACCTTATTTAGGTTGTCGTCCCTTCGAGGAGGATACGCGCGAGCAGGCGGAGGTGCCAAACGTAGTGGGCATGCCGCTATGGCAGGCGCGCAAGGTGATGGCTGACGCGGGCTTCCATGTGCTGGACGATGGCGCGGGAGATACCGTAACCGCGCAGATGCCCAGCGGAGGCGGAACGCTTGTGAAGGGCGGGCAGACGATGCTTTACACCTATACCGAGGCGCTGCCCCAGACGGAGGAGCTTGTGTGCGTTCCCGATGTGACGGGGCAATCCATTGCCCAGGCGGCGGCGCTTCTGCGCCAGCGAGGGCTGGAAATGCAGATTGACGGAACCGGCTTTGCAACCCGGCAGGAGCCCGCGGCAGGGGAGTACCTTGCGCGCGAGCAGGTAGTAAAGGTTACTTTTGAAATGCCCAATCCATAGAGGATGGAGGAATACGGATGCGATTAAAGGAGCTGCTTAACGATGTGCCCGGCATTTTGGAAACGCAGGGGGACATCGAGGTTCAAATCGACACGCTGGTGACGGACAGCCGCGACCAGGTAATCAACGGCTTGTTTTTCTGCATCAGCGGCATGCGGTTTGACGCGCATAGCTTTGCCGCGCAGGCGCAGCAAAACGGCTGCGTGGCCCTGATTGTGGAGCGCTTTCTGGATTGCCCGCTTGTGCAGGTGAAGGTGGAAAACGCCCGTTCCGCCATGGCGTACATTGCCTCGGCCTTTTATGGACATCCGGAGCGCAAGCTGCGTATGGTAGGCGTTTGCGGCACCAAGGGCAAAACCACCACCAGCTATTTGATGAAAGCCATTTTGGAAAAGGCCGGGTTCCATACCGGGCTGATTGGCACCACCGGTAATATGATCGGCCAAAAGCATCTGCCCAGCAACATGACCACGCCGGATCCCGTGGATTGGCACCGCTGCCTGCGGCTGATGGGGGATGAGGGCGTGGAAGCGGTGAGCATGGAGGTAAGCGCCCATGCGATAGATATGCATCGCCTGGACGGCATAACCTTTGAGGCGGCGTGCTATACCAATTTTTCGCAGGATCATTTGGACTATTTTGGCACGATGGAGCGCTATTTTGAAACCAAAAAGAGCTTCTTCCTGCATGGCGCGGTGAAAAACGCGTCCATTAACGCCGACGACCAAACCAGCGAGCGCGTGATAGGCGATATGAAGATTCCTTATATCACCTATGGCATCAGCGCCGAGGCGGACGTGTTCGCGCGCGATATTGAGATATCCGAAAACGGCGTGGCGTTCTCCATTCAACTGCGCGGCCTGGAGGAAATGCCTATCAGCATGCACCTGACGGGCATGTTCAACGTGTATAACGCCCTGGCCGCCGCCTCGCTGGCGATGATTTTAGGCATTGATAAAAGCGCGATTAAGGAAGGGCTGGAGAGTGTTCAAAACGTGCCCGGCCGCGTGGAAATGCTGGATACGCATACGCCCTATAAGGTGATACTGGACTATGCGCACTCTCCCGACGCGCTGAACAACGTGC
>JALEIQ010000134.1 GCA_022769795.1 Clostridiales bacterium | reverse complement strand
CTCTCGCCGGGAAATGATAACTTTAACGTTTCAGTTCCTATGTCCCTATCATATACTGACCGGATGATTTTGTCAAGTATCAAATTTGGAAGGATGGGTGTGACCCGGCATGGGCGGATGGAGGCTGCGAGCGGAGTTAGTGCGTGCATTGGTTTTTTATTCTTGATTTCCGGAAAGGTATCCATCCGCCATTTTGCAACATACACTCATCCTCCTTGTACCCAGAGGGATTATGAATGCCACCAGCCACCCGCGTCTGCGCCCAGCCCACATGCGGGGAAAAAGTACTTGTTCTATCTGCATCATCACCAGCCGTTGGGTTCACCACCGCACATGCGGGGAAAAGAAAGTCATTGCGACCTTCAATGGGCCTTCTTTAGGTTCACCCCCGCACATGCGGGGAAAAGCTTAAATTCTCTTGACATCTTAGGCAACCTATAGGTTCACCCCCGCACATGCGGGGAAAAGGAGGGGGTGAACTTTTGGCAAGCGACGGGTCTGGGTTCACCCCCGCACATGCGGGGAAAAGTGGTCTGCCTGCGAGGCAAAGGCCATGGCGTCGGGTTCACCCCCGCACATGCGGGGAAAAGAACTCAAGGCCGATGAGCTTTTCCGCAAGGTCGGGTTCACCCCCGCACATGCGGGGAAAAGAGCGCATCACATTTTGCGTTTTCTCGCTTTCTAGGTTCACCCCCGCACATGCGGGGAAAAGGCAAAGGCTAAAAGCCACCGGGGCGTTTTTCTAGGTTCACCCCCGCACATGCGGGGAAAAGTACAAGTCCGGCCATGTGCCAGACCGCGCGCAGGGTTCACCCCCGCACATGCGGGGAAAAGATAGCTACAAAGGAAACCCATCTTTGCATGCAGGGTTCACCCCCGCACATGCGGGGAAAAGGCTTGACGGAATACCCGTGGCAAAGGGAGGAAAGGTTCACCCCCGCACATGCGGGGAAAAGCTAAAGGAAAAGGTTTTTGAGGCTCATATTTCAGGTTCACCCCCGCACATGCGGGGAAAAGTAGTATGTTATCAATATTATATCGCGTCCGTAAGGTTCACCCCCGCACATGCGGGGAAAAGTTGGCAACACGATAAACAGCAACACCCGCGACAGGTTCACCCCCGCACATGCGGGGAAAAGCGGATGCAGACGTGCCGGGAGCCTACCGCAAGGGGTTCACCCCCGCACATGCGGGGAAAAGTCACCCGCCCTGTGCTATAATGATCATGTAATAGGTTCACCCCCGCACATGCGGGGAAAAGAGCGAGTTGCACGCTATACACGCTGGCTGTAAAGGTTCACCCCCGCACATGCGGGGAAAAGACTAAAAAAGCCTCGATAAACCGGCGTTTCCCACGCGCCGGATATCAAATTTCATTCAGTTTGGCATAGAGCTCATAAGCCGCATAGCAATCCGCCAGCGCCCTGTGCTGTTGCTCCTGCGCGATGCCAAAATGCCTTGCGAGCGTGGCTAGCTTGTAGTCCGCCACGCCTTTTACCTTCCGGCGGGCAAGGATAAGCGTGTCGTGGATTCGGTTCGTCATAGGCGGTAGCCCGCATTTTTGACAGGCCGCGAGCAAAAAGGATTGATCAAACGGAGCATTGTGGCACAAAAGCGGGCTGCCGTCTAGGAATGCCAAAAGCTCCTGCATGGCCTGCGCCAGGGGAATCCCTTGTTCCAGCAGCACGCTGTCCGAAATGCCCGTTAGCGCCGTGATGCCAGTCGGCAGGGGAGCCCTTGCGCTCACGTAGCGCTGGAACTCCGCCACGCGCCGGGCGTTCTCGATGCGCAAAGCGGCCATTTCAATGATCTCATCCGTTTCCGCATTGAGGCCGGTCGTTTCCACATCCACCACCACGTACCGGCTCTCGATTTTCCTCTGGCGGGCCGCGGCCATCCGGCGCGCCTTTTGCTGCTGCGCCGCCCTGCTGAAGCCATCCGGCAGATAGGGTACGGCTGCCTTGGCGGATGTGGACGGCAAGGGCCGCCGCATCAGCTTTACCCCGTCAAAGTCAACCGGCTGCCACGTTGTGTTGTGGACGCGAAAGTCCATTCGCTGCTCATTGCTGGCGCGAAAAACCATCGTGGCCCGCCCGGTTTTTACATTGGCGCAGATGCGTTCCCATAGCTGGTCGCGCACCCTGGCGCTCACGCGCCCCACATACACGCCCGTATTGATTTCCAGCAGCCATTTGGTCAAGTCGCCACGCAGCCTGGACGGGCAGTCCGTCAGGATTACAACCGTCATGACGGCCCCTCACCTCCCCATTCATAGGCAACGCCGCCGCTCACCGCCTGCCGCGCGCCGTCCCATAAAAGCAC
Source organism: Clostridiales bacterium (assembly GCA_022769795.1). Classification (GTDB taxonomy): domain Bacteria; phylum Bacillota; class Clostridia; order Christensenellales; family Aristaeellaceae; genus Limiplasma. Next base: position 1,045 of record JALEIQ010000134.1, on the reverse strand, counting down.
CTCGTCCTCCTGGGCGGACTGCGTTTCGGGCAGCAGCAAGGCGCGGACGTCGTGCACCATTCGTTCCAGAATGTGCGCTGAGGTCATGCTGTCCCGCGTGCGGCGGCGCATTTCTCCCGGCAAATCCTCCGGCATTTGGGCTGCAAGCTCAAACGCCAACGGAATTACAATCTCCGCCTTGTAGAGATCCGCAATATCATATACAAAGGAATTCTCATGCCCAACATGCACAAAGCCTAATCCCGGGGAACAGCCCAACGCAAAAATCACCGCATGCGCCAGCCCATACAGGCACATGTTGCCCGCCGTCAGCGCCTGATTTACCGGGTCGCCCGCGTCGAAATCTCCCGGTTTGTATTGGCGGCCATTCCAGGGCATCTTCCATTGCCTGGCCGCCGTGCGATAGGCCTGCCGCACGCGGCTGCCCTCCCGCCCGCGAAGCTGCTGCATCGTCAGGTGGGATACATCCTCGTCCGGAAAGCGCATCTGGTACATTTGGCGCACCACCTTGATGTGCTCGCGGTTGCTGCTGGCCAGCTGCGCCTGCCGCATCAGCATTTGCGCATGGTGCGTAAGCGGCCGCCCGCCCGCGTAATACCGCACGCCTTGCTCGCCAACCCAAATCACGGTCACGCCCGCATCCCCGATTAGTTCCATGGCGCGGTGCGTAACGGCAGTGCCTGGGCCAAGCAGCAATACCGAGATTGCGGCGGCCGGAACATATACCGTGCCCGCCTCGTCGCGCACGGTTATGGCGCTGTCGTCACGGTTTAGCTGGCAGCGCTCCAGGTATAGAAACGTCATGCGGTCCTGAATCTGCGGCAGCAGCGTCAATTCCGGGCGGGCCATTCCCGGCGTATCCCTCACAAGCGCACCTCCTTACCGCACAATGGTCAGCAAGCCCAGTCCGTATGCCTTGCCTCGCCCGACGCCCTCCGTCAGCGTGCGGCGGAAGCGCTCCGCGTCCGTAACCGTAAGCAGTCCTTCAAAGGTTGCCGCCTGCAGGGATACGGTACGGCTCTCCACGCCCGGCTTGCAAAATTGA
>JALEIQ010000086.1 GCA_022769795.1 Clostridiales bacterium | reverse complement strand
CCACAAACAGGTTGGCGGGATAATCGTACAGGTTCTGAGGCGTATCCACCTGCTGCACAAAGCCATCCTTCATAACCACGATGCGGGAAGCCATGGTCATGGCCTCGGTCTGGTCATGGGTTACATAAATGAAGGTGGTTTGCAGGCGCTGATGCAGCTTGGTAATCTCGGTACGCATCGCAACGCGCAGCTTGGCGTCCAGGTTGGACAGAGGCTCGTCAAACAGGAATACCTTCGGTTCACGCACGATGGCGCGGCCCAGAGCAACACGCTGGCGCTGGCCGCCGGACAGCGCCTTCGGCTTACGGTTCAACAGGTGGGAAATGTCCAAAATCTTGGCGGCTTCCTCCACGCGCTGCTTGATTTCAGCCTTAGGGGTCTTGCGCAGCTTGAGGCCGAAAGCCATGTTGTCAAACACGGTCATATGGGGATACAGAGCATAGTTCTGGAACACCATCGCGATGTCGCGATCCTTAGGGGCCACGTCGTTGACCAAACGATCGCCAATGTAGAGCTCGCCGCTGGAGATTTCCTCCAGACCGGCTACCATGCGCAGCGTGGTGGACTTGCCGCAGCCAGAGGGGCCTACCAGCACGATAAACTCCTTGTCCTCAATGTCCAGGCAAAAATCGCTTACAGCGGTTACATTGCCAGAATAAACCTTGTAAATGTGATTCAGAGAAACGCTTGCCATAAGTGGGAAGCCTCCTTTTTAAATGATGCGCGCCAGTACAGCACAGTGCGGAACGCATCTCATTAGCTTGCTTGTATTATACCTGATTTGAGGAAAGAATGTAATTGGCTGAATCCACTAAGATTGATGTAAGCATTTATGCATGATGTACACGACGGACAAATTCATCCCAGATAATTGTGGCTTTATCCTACTCGTCCCGAAGCGCGTCCACAGGGCGCATTTTAGAGGCGCGCGATGCTGGCGATACGCCAAAGATAAGCCCCACAGCCACAGCCGCCGCAAAAACAGCGGCGCAGTCCGCCGCGCGTATTACCGGCTGCAGGCCTATGCTGCGTCCCGCTGTTTCAATCAACGCAACGCCTATCAACAGTCCGAAGGTTCCGCCCACCATGGCATAAATCAGGGCTTCAAACAAAAACAGCAGGCAAATCTGCGTCTGTGTAGTGCCTAACGATTTCATCACGCCAATTTCCCGCCGCCGTTCGCGCACGCTCACCAGTAAAATGTTCATCACGCCGATACCGCCTACCAGGATACAAATCAGCGCCACCCATTTCAGCACGTCAACAAAAATGGCCATTACGCTGTTAGCGGCCTCAATCTGCACCTGCATTGTTATTGCCTGTACTTCCACATTGCGCCTCAGCCGCATAATATCCTGCGCCATGACGGCTATGGCCTGCGGTTTCATGCCGCCGGGCACGCTTAGCGTTACCTCATGCACCTCCTGTCCCATCAGCTCGCAAAACACCTCCACCGGCATAAAAACCGCCCTGGAAGCGTCCACCTGGGACAGCTCGTTTCGCTGGTCTACAATTCCGCGCACATAAAACGGAATACCAGATAGTGAAACCGCCTCTCCCGGTGCCACGCCCATCTCCTGTGCAAGTTCCGTCCCCATAAGCAGGCTTCTGCTTCCCTCCCGCCATTCCAGCGCGTATAGATCCCTCCCGCACCGGATATGACTATCCATAACCTTCATATAGCTGCTGGAGCAGCCGACAACAATCCCGCTTTGAGACTGGTTTTCAAACCTGATATCAACGGGAGCATACACCTGCTCGGTCGCTCCTGTACTCAGCGCCTCCTCAAGCAGCTGCCCGTCGCCATGGCGAAGCACTTCTCCGTCTGAAGCGGTCAGCCACACCTTATCTATGCCAAGCCGGGCCATTTCGCTTTGTACCTGGCTTTTCCCAGCGTCGCCCAGGGTCAGTACCGCCAGAATGGCCCCTATTCCAATGGCCATGCCCAGCACCGTCAATATCGACCTTCCCGGCGAGGCAAAAATGTTTAAAAGGCTCAACCGCCAAAAATCATACCTTTTCACTAGTTTGAGGCCTCCTTTACCGCACAGTCCGCATAAAGCTGACGTGCGCTTGGTAGCAGGACGATCCTTTTTTCTGCCCATTCCTTTGACACAGCTACATATTCATCGTTTCTGTGGGTAACATCAACGCTGACCGGCGTGGCGTGACCGTTTTCAATCACCCATACTCGTTCCTGCGCGTCTACGGCGGCAATCGGAATTAACGCCACATCGGCTGTGCTTTCACAGATGAGTTCAACCATCATCCTGTCGCCAATGGCTGCGTCTGAAAGAGCCGCCTGATCTGTGGGAAGAAGTGAAACCGTTTGCATCGTCTGGGCGGTCGCATCGTTTATTGCGGGAGCCCCCAGCGCGGCAACCGTGGCAAGCCCGTTTGCCTCCCCGCTTGCTGCTTGCAACACCGCGAAAGCACCATGCGTAACGCCTACCAGCTCGCTGGCACGTCCGGCTGCGGCGATTGCTTTTCTCGTTCCATGCACATCGCCCAATAGCGTCATTTGCCCTACCAACTCCCCCTCCTTGGCATAAACGCCTCCTACCACGCCGTCAGTTTCCGCCCGAATTTGCGCTAACGCAATGCTGCTTTCCAGCTCGGCAAGCTTTTCCTTCAAAGCCAGGCTCGTTTGGCTGCTCGCGACCGCGGCCAACTGCTCAAGCCCGTTCAGTCCCGTTTGCGCCTGCTGATTGCATGCGGAGATAACCGCGGCCAGCGCGGCTTCTTCCGCCGTTGTATCCATGCTGAACAACAGATCACCCTGCTTCACCCGCTGGCCTTCCTTTACATAAATGCGCGCAACCTTTCCGGCTTTCAGCGCCACGCAGGGCTGCTCGTTTTCATAGCAAACTACGCCCTCTAAAAGCGTGGAGCGAATCAAATCCCCTGTTTGTATCACAGTGGTATGCACAGCAATCCTTGGAGTAAAAGGCAGCAAAAACAGCGTAGCAACCGTGATCAACGTTGCTGCGATCACCAAAAGGGAGGCTCTTGTCTTGGGCATGCCATTCTTTCCTTCCCTGCCAAATTTGCAAAGTGCGGCAACCGATATTGTGGCTCGGCGCGCCGGTAGCAAACATGGAAAGTGCATGCACCTTGGGGAGCATTTAACAAGCGCCGCCTGCAGATACGCAAGCGGCGCTTGGAATGCTTCTCTTTTTTCTTTAACGCACGGACATGCTTTGGTCAATCTGCTGGCGCGTCATGCGGATATCCGTCAGCTTTTCGCTGATGGAGCGATCCAGCTGTGCAAGCACCTCGTCGATATGGTGATACACATCGCCATACAGCTTCTCAATTTCCTGCTGTGTGCTTTGACGCAGCTCCTCAGCCTCCATATTGGCGCGCGCGGTAATTTCCTGCTCGCTCACCAGCTGGCGCGCGCGGTTCTCAGCATCCTTCACAAGCCTTGCCGCTTGCTCCTGCGCCTCTTTTACCATGCCTGCCGCCTGCTGCTGTGCCTTTTGCACCATATCCTGCGCCTGCTGTTGAGCCTGTACCGTCATTTGCTGGGCCTGGGCCTTTGCGTCGTTCACAAACTGGTTGGCGCGCATGGTGGCGTTTTGCTTCGTTTGTTCAGCGCGTTCGTTCGCTTCTGAGATAATGCTGATCTGGTTTTGCACAACGCCCTCGCATTCAGCAAAAACCGTTGGCAGGTTCGTGGTGATCTCGTCCACAAGTCCCCTTACCAGATCGCGTTCCACCATGCACATGTTGCTGAGCGGCACACGCTTGGCCTGTGTGATAACCTCCGCAAGATCGTTCAGGTTTTTACGGAATGAAGAAATGGCATCCTGTTGCATACTGCTTTCCTCCTCGCAACTGCTTGTTTAGCGTTTCAGGGCCCGTATCACATCATCTGCGATGCAAGCGGGCACCAGCGGCGTTATATCGCCGCCAAACTGTCCTATTTCCCGCACGGCGCTTGAGCTTACGTAAGCATGCTCCGGCGCCGTCATCAAAAACAATGTTTCCACCTCCGGCGCCATTTGCCGGTTGAGCTGCGCCATCTGAAACTCGTTTTCAAAATCAGTGACGGCGCGCAGTCCTCTAAGCACCACATGGGCCTGCTTCTTTCTCATATAGTCCACCAGCAGGCCGTCAAAGCAGTCAAAGCTTACATTGGGCAAATGCCCGCAGGCCCTGCGCAGCATATCCAGCCGCTGTTCAATGGGGAAAACACCCGTTTTGGCCGGATTGTGCAGCACGGCGACTATCACATGCTCAAAAATACCCGCCCCGCGCTCAATAATATCCAAATGCCCGCTGGTAATGGGATCAAAGCTGCCGGGATATACGCATAACCCCTTATTCACGGCTCATTCCCCTCTCGGCTGGTATTGATAAAAATGAATTTCCGTATTGCCATACGCGCGCTGCTTTACAAGTGAAAACCGCTCATCCAGGCAGACCGTCACATCCGCTCTATGCTCAAGCACAAGCATAGCGCCGTCATTCAGCAGCTGCCTCTCCGCCAAAGCCTGACAGCATTGCTCAAGTTCTAAAAGGGGATATGGCGGATCCAAAAACACAAGATCGAAGGGTTCTGCTTTCAACGCCTGTATCTGCGCCAGCGCCTGCCGCCAATCACAGCAGTACAGCGTTGCGACAGCCTCAAAGCGCAGTTTTTCAATATTGCGCCTTATGCAGGCAGCCGCCTCGCGATCACGATCCACCAGCACGGCGCTTCCGGCTCCGCGGCTGAGCGCTTCCAGCGCCAGTGCCCCGCTGCCCGCAAACAGGTCCAGCACTCTTGCCTCCGGCACATAAGCCTGTATCATGCTAAACAGGGATTCCCGAACCTTTGCCTGCGTAGGTCGCGTATCCATGCCGCGCGGGGCCGTTAGCTGCGCTCCCTTGCGCTCTCCCGCTATGATACGCATCATCAGATCAGCCTTTCGGGCGACTTGCTGCGCTGGCGCTGCTTACGCGCCTTCCGCTCGCGCCGCCGCTTCTTTTCATCGCCCATTTGGATGCCGGTGTTAATCTTGTTGCGTACCTTTTGACCCTGCATATAACCCACGCCATAACCAAGGGGCGCGACCAGCACCAGCAGCGGGCTCAAGCGCTCCGCCATAAGCGCGGCATGATCGCCAAGGGATGTGGCTACA
>JALEIQ010000077.1 GCA_022769795.1 Clostridiales bacterium | reverse complement strand
ACCACGGCAACAGCCGCCAGCGTGCCCACATGCAAAAGAATGTTAAACAGGAGCTGATGCTCCACGTTCACGCCAAACAGCGCCTGCAAAAGGTTCAAATGGCCGCTGGAGGAGATGGGCAAAAATTCCGCCAACCCCTGTACCAGGCCCAAAAATGCCGCCTGAATCACGCTCATTGCAAAACTTCCTTTCCGTTCCCAAATACAGTGGCAGTATACACTATTTTGCCCGCCATGTCACGGCTTTTCTTTTTGGGGCAGGTTGCCCCTTCAAAAGTATGGCGCTTCAGGTTATAATAGAAGCATGGAGGTGAGAATCACGAAACGCTTCAAATATGTGCTGCCGTTTCTCTTGCTTGGGGCCGTCCTTTTGGCGTTGGCGCTGCCGCAAGGGCCCGCCGGTGCGGCTGCGGACACCGGCGCGCTGTTTATCAACGTGGGCAAGGCGGACGCGGCGCTGCTGGTTTTGGGCGAAAAGCGCTATTTGGTCGATACCGGCTCCAAAGACAGCTATGACCAGTTGGAGCGCGTACTAACCGCCTGCGGCGTGGAAAGCCTGGACGGCGTTATCATCACCCATACGGACAAGGATCATGTGGGCGGCCTGAAAAAGCTGCTCAAAAGCGATATCGCCGTGAATGCCGTTTATGCGGGCGCGCTCTCCAGCGAGCCCTCCCCGGAGGAAAATCCCGTATATAAGGCCGCCCAGAAATATGAAGCGCCGCTCGTCTGGCTTTCCGCCGGGGACGTGATTGACGTTGATAACGGCTCCTCTTTTGCTGTGCTGGGCCCGCTTCGCCAGGACGCCGGGGATGAAAATAACAATTCTCTCGTGCTGCGCCTGTCCACGCCAGAGGGCGATATGCTTCTAACTGGCGATATGGAGCAGGAGGAGGAAAGCGATCTGCTGGTGAAGGGCGTGTTTACGGAGGCCGCCATCCTCAAGGTTGCGCACCACGGCCGCAACGATACAACCAGCACTGCCTTTCTTCGCCAGGTGAAGCCCCAATGGGCGGTTATTTCCACCAATACGCAAACGCATCCCAATACGCTGGAAAGCCAGGTGCTCAAGCGTTTGGAGGCCGTGGGCGCAAGCGTGGCCGTAACCCAGGACGCGGAGGTTGGCATATGGGTTTCCCTGTCCTCGGGCAAGGCCAGCGCACAGCCCATTGGCTGGGCGCAAATGCACCAGCTTCCCTAAATCCACATAGGATGGCTTGACGGGCCCTTCGCTTCGCTGCCCGCCAAGCCATCCTTTTTTAGGGAGGAAACCATATGCATACTACGCAATGCGGCTGCCCTGCTTGCAGCCAAAAACCGCCTGAGCCCCGGCCCCCGCGTCCCTGTCCGGAAATGTGCAAGCCGCCTCGTCCGCCGGTGTGCGATTGCCGCCCACCAAAAGCGGAGGGCGTTTTGCTACAAAAGATCATATGCTGTGAAAAGCGCGATATTCCCCGCCTGTGCACCCAGCTTACCCTCACCGGGCTTTGCGCGCAGCCGCCGCTCAGCCTTGGATGGGTACAGCAGAGCGGCGCCCAACCCTGGTGGACGCCGCTGGACGGCTGTTCCTGCGCCTCCGGCAGGTTGCCGGTATGCGTTTCCATTCCCGTATGCGCACAGGTATGCGATTGCGCCGGACAGGCGCACCATGCCTCCGGCATTGTGGATGTGGAAACCTACCTTTGCATGCCCGGATGCGACCTTTGGCAGCACAGCCTGTATATTGTGCCGCATGTGCGGCTCTGCTGCGCGGAGTGTTGCCAGGAAGGCTGCACCTTCCAGGTTCAGCTTCAAATTTTGCTTGAGATGTATCTGCTTCGGCCCGAGCCCTGCATGATGCGCCGTCCCGGGCCCTCCTGCCCCGATTTGCCGCTCTATCCGCCGCCCATCAGGCCGGATCGGCCTTGTTGGCCACAATGCCCAGCAGGCCCGGGCCCGTGTGGATGGCCAGCACGGGGCTGACCGGCGATATGAACGTCCCGGGAGCAATGTTGAATTCGCCCTGTAGGCGCTCCATCAGCTTTTCAGCGTCCTCATGAGCCTTGCCGTTCACCACGGACAGGTTGATCTTCGCGTCGCCGAAAAAGCGCTTTACCTCCTGCACCATGGTATCCACGGCCCCCTTATAGCCACGGGCCTTGGCCAGGGTTTGATACACGCCGTCATCGTTGACATAAATCACGGGCTTGATTTGCAGCAGGCTACCAACCACGCCTTCCACCAGGCCGATGCGCCCGCCCTTGCGCAAAAATTCCAGGGTGCGAATTACAAACATGCCCAGCTGCGTTTTGCGCACGCTCTGGGCTTTTTCAATGGCTTCCTCAGGCGTGGCGCCCGCCTCCAGCGCCTGGGCAGCGGCCAGCACCATCATGCCCAACCCTGTGGAAAGCGTTTTGGAATCCACCATAAATATGCGCATGCGATCCTGAAAATCCTCAGTGATCATACGCACCATATTATAGGTTCCGCTCAGCCCCGAAGAAATGGAGATATGAATTACGTTCTCCACTCCCTCCTCCGCCAGCGTTTCATACAGCTGGGTTACGTCCTCGGGCAGCGGCAGGCTGGTTTTGGGCAATTCGCGCGGTAAGAGATCGTACAGCTCATCCTCCTGGATATCAATGCGGTCGCGGTATTCCGCGTTTTGACATACCACCCGCAGGGAAATCATGCGGATGCCGTAGCGGGAAAGCTGCCCGTCGCTCAAATCGCACGAGGAATCCGTTACGATAACCGTTTTCTGTTTCTTATCCATTGTCGTACACTCCATTTCGCCGGGCGTGCGCGAGCCGGTATGCTGCTTGCCCCTTACTAGTATTATATCATTCTCACCGGCTCTGTCAACGCTTCCCCAGCGCTTTGCCAAACATGTTACGAAATGCTCCGTGCCGTTGACAAAGGCCAAGCCATGCTTTACTATTTATGTTGGTAGTTTATGCGGCTTTCCGCATGGATTTTGGAGGCTTTGGAAATGAGGTTTCAAAGGAATCGGGAGCGTTTCTCTGGGTTTTATGCGGTTCTGTGGCTGCTCACGCTTTGCATGCTGCTTGGAATCAGCGCCGCCGCGCTTGCGCAGCAGGACTGCGCCATTACGGGCTGCGCCTATGTGGATGCAAACGAAAACGCCCTTGCCGACAGCGGCGAGCAGCTCATGACGGGCGTTCCCCTGGTTCTGGAAAAAAGGGACGGCGATCTTTGGACGCAGGCGGCCCAGGCCACGACGGACGCCTATGGCGGCTATGCCTTTTCGCAGCTTGAGCCCGGCGAATACCGCGTGGTATGCACCCTGGCCGCGCAGGAGCTTTATGCCGGGAATGTGGGCGGCTCGCAGGAAATTGCCGGTGGCGGCATGTGCAGCCAGCCCTATACGCTGGCGCAGGGCCAGTCCGCCAGCGCGGACGTCGCGCTTTATCCCTCGGCCACGCTTGTGCTGACCGCTTTTAACGATTCCAACAGCGATGGAGTGCCGGACAAACGCGAACGCGGCCTCACCGGCGTAACGGTAGAGGTTTTGGACGGCGATACCGTGCTTTCCTCCGGCACGACCGATCATCAGGGCGTGGCGCGCCTTTACACGCAGCCGGGCAGCCATGCGCTGCGCCTTACGCTGCCCAGCGGCTATACCTTTACCCAGAAGGGCGCGGACAATACCCAAAGCTGCGTTGGCGACAGCGGCAGCGCCACTGCCGTAAGCGATCCCCTTTCCTTCGCCCCCGGGGAGGAAACGCAGGCCTTCGCGGGCACGCGCGCCGTGGGCTCCCTAAGCGGCAAGGCTTTTGAGGACATGAATAACAACGGCGTTATGGACGAGGACGACCCCGGCGTGGAGGGAGTGGTTGTGCGCATCGAAGGCAAGCGCACCGGCGTTGTGTTGGAATATACCACCGATGCCACGGGCGAATACCGCTTCGACCGTCTTTCGAACGATACGTATATCATCACCGCCACGCTGCCGGAGGGGATGCTGTTTGCCCGCTATTCCCCCACGGGCGGCGATTTGCGCAGCATTTTCACCGGCTCCAACCTCCAGCGCGAATTTCCCGTTAAAAACGCGGAAAACGTATCAAATAAGAACATCGGCGCCGTACAAAGGGGAGCCATCCGCGGCGTCGCTTTCCTGGATACGAATTACAACGGCAAACGGGATGAGGGCGAGCCTGGCTACGCCGACGTGACGGTAGAGGCCATCAAGCTCAGCAACAGCGAATCCATGGGCCGCGCCGTTACCGCAAAGGACGGCTCCTTTGTGCTGGAAAACCTGCGCGGCGGCGACTACCGCCTGCGCGCCATTCTGCCGGACGACGGCTCCATTTTTACCGTAACCGCAGCGGGTGCGGCCAGTGAGGTCAATCTTTTTGAGCAGCGCGGCAGCCGGCGCGAAAACAGCATCCAGCCCCTTACCATCGCAAGCGGCAGCGAGGCCGTGGCCCTCATCGGCGTGGCGCGCGGCGCCAGTGTGAGCGGCACCGTATTCCAGGACGAGAATTACGACGGTGTGCTTAACAGCAAGGAAAAAACCCTTTCCGGCATGAAGGTCTATGCGGTGGACGCCTCCGGTACGGTGGCGGCTTCCGCAACCACCAATGCCAAGGGCGGCTACACGCTTACCGGCATCATGCCCGGCTCCTACACCCTCCAATTTCAGCGCAAAGCCGGTTTTGGCTTTACGCGCCTGCGCCCCGCTGAAAAGGGCGGAAGCCATGTGACCATGCTTGAGGGAGAGCTGGGCGTGACCGCCCCCATGGAAATCGCCATGGGACAAGCCCTGAGCGGCGTGAATGCCGGTATGCTTCCCTCCTCCTCCGTAAGCGGCGTCCTGTTCCATGACGCGAACGACAACGGCCTGCGCGATGAGGGCGAGATAGGCATGGTAAACGCCAGGGTGCGCCTGTTCTCCGAGGAAGCGGAAATCGATCTCACCCAAACGGTTTCCGATACCGGCAGCTATTTCTTTGACGGCGTGATGCCGGGCGCTTATACCCTTACCTACATTCTGCCCGAGCATTGTGAAATGGCCAAGGTGTCCGAGGGCGGCAACACCGTTGCAGGCCAGGGGCTTGAAACCCAAACGGAGCCCTTCCAGGTTGCCATGGGCGAAAACAGCGAGCGCCCGCTGGCGGGCGCGGTCACGCTGGGCAATTTCAGCGGTGTCATATTTCAGGATCACAACGCTAACGGCGTGATGGACGAGGGCGAAGCGCCCCTCAGCGGCACAATTACCCTCACGCCCAACCTCGCGGGCTTGGAGGCGCAAACCGTGCAGGCCGGTGAGGACGGCAGGTTTGAGGTTTCCGGGCTGCGTCCGGCGCAATATGCCCTGACCTTGGAGCTGCCGGACGGCTACATCTTCAGCCACGACGTGATTGAGCCTTCCGCGGCGGAGCAAGGCCTTTCAGGCAGGCTGAGCCTTCCCGCCGCGCAGACCGCCACGCTCGCCTGTCCCTGGCAAACGCTGGTCAACCGCGAGGATAAGCGCATCGGGGCCATCCAGCCGGCCAGCATTTCCGGCGAAATCTGGCTGGACGAAAACAAGGACGGCGTGCATAGCGCGGACGAGCAGCTCATGAGTGGCCTTGCTATGGAGCTGGTGGACGAATCCACCAGCGAAACCGTCGCGCGCGCCGTCTCCTCCGCGGAGGGCTTCATTTTCCAGAACGTGCGCGCCGGAATCTATTGCGTCCGTTTCCAGATGCCCGCGCAATCCTCCCCCGCTGAAAGCGCCGCTTCCACCTTCATTGCCAACGGCAGCGTCATGCTGCAGCGCGGCGTTACAGTCAGCGAGGGCGCGTCCGTGAGCGGGCTTTCCGCAGGCCTGGTATCGCGCACCAGCATCGGCGGCGTGGCCCGGCTGAAGGAAGGCAACGTGCGCAAGCCTGTTTCCGGCGTTACGGTGCAGCTTTTCCAGGCCGGACAAACCCAGCCCCTGCAAACCGTCATAACCGGCGAGGACGGCAGCTACCGCTTCGACGGCCTTTGGCCCGCCGATTATTACCTTCAGGCCAGCCTGCCCAGCGGCATGATCTTCGTCAGGCCGGAGGATCCCAATTATCCCTCCGGCGCCTCGATCATCACCACGTTTGACAGCGGCTCCGGCGCCAGCGAGCCTTTCAGCCTGTACATGGCGCAGCATGAGCTTGAGAAGGACATTCTCTACATCAAGCCCGCCAAGGTAGGCGACATCGCCTGGCTGGACGAAAACCGCAACGGCCTTGTGGACGGCGACGAACCCCGCATTCCCGGCGTAACCGTATCGCTTATGCAAAACGGCCAGGCGGTTTATCAAACCGTAACGGACGCTTACGGATACTATCTGTTTAACGACGTATACCCGGGCGATTACGTGCTGGAAGCGCAGGCTTACCCGGAGCTGACCCCCACCACGCCGGTGGAAACGCTGCGCATCATCTCAAGCTGCCTCACCAGCGGCGACGGCACGCGCGCGCAAAGCGAGCCCTTCACCGTTGCCAGCGGCGCTGTGGATGTGAATTACGATCTGGGCTATGTGCTTTTGGAGGGGCAGCAGCTTCCCTCCGCGATTGTAAGCGCGCCCACACGGGACTGGACCATTTCCAATACCATCACGGACTAACTGATTATGGAGCGGCGTTTTCCCACGCCGCTCCATGTTTTTTGAGGTTTCCCGGGGCATGCATTATCATTCTGTTACGCGGCTTTTTCAAAGCGCGTAACCCACTATGACGCTTTCAGCCTTGCGTTGCAAAATGTCAGTGGGCTCTGCGGTTCGATTGC
>JALEIQ010000064.1 GCA_022769795.1 Clostridiales bacterium | reverse complement strand
CCGAACCCAGCGACATGTGCGGTGGGTTCGGAAGCCTTGCGTAGCAAGGTTTCCTTGCAGGGTTCACCGGCCGCGCCGCAGGCGCAGGTGAACCCTGTTTCGGCGGAAAAGATCGCGCAGCGAGCTTTTTCGACGGCCTGTCCTAAGGGCAAAGCCCTTAGGCGGTGGGTGTGGGAGGCAGAGCCTCCCGCGCTCTCAAACAGCGCCCCATATTGAAATACGGCCGGCATGCCTTCCGCGCATGCCGGCCGTGTTTTTGCTTTTTCAGAACGTTTTAATAGAATACCGTCAGCGCGGGCTCGCCCGCCTCGTCCCAAACCACCTCGTAAACCGTCCAGGGCCAGGCTTCGCCGTCCTCGGCCAGTTCGCACATGGGTGCGTACAGCAGATGGGCGTCGTCAAAGCAGATCACATGGGTAACGCCCTTTTCCCTGAGAAACGCCCGCAGCGCCTGCGTTTCCTCCAGCTCCGGTACGGGCAGCTCAAAGCGCGTGGGCGCGAAGGTGTAGCGCAAGTCCTTGATGTAATCGGAGTTGACCTCCAACCCAACCAGCACGCGCGCATCCGGGATATCCTCCAGCGATTCGGCCCAGTCGTGATCCATTTGCACGGCGGCCTCCACGCCCATAGTGCGGTCATGCTGGATGTAACGCTCGGGAATCAGGCTTTCGGCCATGGCGCTCCAGTTTGCGCCAAGCGCCGCGGTTAAGGCCAGCGCGGCCAGGCTGGCGACGGGCCAGGGGCTGCGGGGCTTCCGCGCCGCCTCCCCGGCCAGGATGCGCATGGCCAGCATGGCAAAGCCCAGCACAATGGGGGTCATGTAGCGCTCCATCAGCAGAATCATTTTGTCACGATGGGCGTGGGTATACACATCGGTTTCCCAGTAAAACACCGTAAAGAACGCGGCATACTGCATCAGGATGTATGCCAGCGCCGCAATCGCCATCACGAGGGCCGCGCGGCGCTTCTCCCGCTTTCCTCCAAAGGGCAAAAGCAGCAGCGCCACGGGCAGAGCGCACCACACAAGCAGCGGCATGCGCACAAGGCCCCGCGTCATATCGTTCATTTCGCCCGTGTAAGCGTTCAGGAAGGCGTGCCCTATGGCTTCGGCAACGCCGTCGCCGCCGGGCGGCGGCACATAGGCCCCGCTGAACATCTGCCCAAGCGTATCCGCGAGGTTGGTTGTGTGCATGCCTCCAAGCCCCGCCCAGCGGCAAAAGCCCATCCACGCGCCCAGCGCGGCCACCGGCGCAAGCCAGCACAGCGCCACGCGCGCGCGGCCCTGCTCACGGCAGCGGCCCAGAGCAGCCATCATAATCACCGCAATCAGCGCAAACAGGCAGCCGGTTTGCTTTATCAAAACCAGGCCGCACAGGCCCAGCGCAACGGCCAGTAGGCCGGGGCCATCCCGGCGGCCCAGATCGTACACGCGCACAAGCGTGTAGCCAAAGCAGGCCGCCAGCACCGTATCCACGCTCAGGGCCGCGTAGCAGGTGCTGTTGGCCCAGACGGGCAGCGCAATCAGCCCCGCCACGGCAAACGGCGCGAGCCATGCCCGCCGCCAGCGCATGCGCCCCAAAAGCGGCAGCAAGAACGCCGCGTAGCAACAAAACAGCGTTCCAAACAGCGCGGGCTCGCTCCACTCGCCCAGGGCGTGCATCACCCACCATTGCAGCACCTGCATGCCGGGCGGATAAGCGCCGAAGGTGGGGTTGAGATGATGCGCCCCGTCCAGTAGGCCGTTATAGGCCCACAGGGATTTGGGCAGCAGCGCCCAATGCACCACATCGTCACGCCACCACACGGTCATGGGCTCGCAGGCATAGGCGTACAGCGCCGCCGCGGCGGCGAAGCACAAAAGCCCCGGCGTGAGCACATTGCCCGCAAAGCGCCGCACAAGCTCGCGGGGCGTAAGCCTGCGCGACAGCAGCGCATAAGCCGCAAGCGCAGCCACGCCAAAAAGCGCCGCCACGGCCAGACCATCCGCCCACAACAGGCGGCGTGCCATCGCCAAAAGCGTAAGCAGAAGCATCAGTACGCATATGGCGGGCGCGAGCGCCTGTTCAAACCGGCGGCGCGCGCCTACGCAAACCGCGCACACAACCGCGAAAAAGGCTGAAAATTGCAGCATGGTTCCTCCTTAGCGCTCCAAAGCGTCCAGGTAGGCGCCCAGCCTGGAGACGTTCCCGTCCTCAAAGCAGTAGCCCGTCATACCCACGCTCCGCGCGCCCTCGATATTGGCTGGCAGGTCGTCAATAAACAGGCATTCCTCGGGCTTGAGCTGGAACTTTTCGCACAGCCGCAGGTAGATGGCGGGGTCGGGCTTGAGAAGCTTTTCCTCGGCGGAAACCAGAATGCCGCTGAAACGCTCCAAATGCTTGATCTTATAGGAAAAATCGTGGAAGCTATAGCCCGCGTTGCTTAGGATGTAGAGGCGGTAGCCCCTGTCCAGCAGGCCGCCAATGAGCTTCTCCATCCCGCTTTTGGGAAAGAGGCCGTCCAAATACCAGTCCTTCAGGATTTCCGCCGCCAGGGCCTTGAGCTCGGGCGTTTCCAGCCGGGCCTGAACCAGGGGCAGGTATTCCTTTTCCGTCATCACGCCGCCGTCAATCATCTGCTTCCATTCCTGGCACCACAACAGCTCGTCGCACAGGCGCTGGGCAACGGCCCGGTCGCCCACATGGCGCAGGCACGGCAGCAGCGGGTCGTGATCCAGCAGCACCATGCCCATATCGCATACGATATTGCGAATCATCGTTCCATTCCTCCTTCGTGGTTCATCAGCTCATACATGAATATGGCCGCCGCCACCGCCGCGTTCAGCGATTCCGCGCCGCCGCGCATGGGCAGGCGGTAGCGGTGCGTGCAGGCGGCAACGGCCTGCGGGGTCAGCCCCGCGCCCTCGTTGCCGATGAGCACGCACACCTTGCGGCCAAGCGGCCCGCGTTCGTAAAAGGGCTGGCCGTCCAGCGCGGCGGCAACGGTGGCATAGCCGCGCGCGGCAAGCGCCCGCGCCGCCTCAGCCGCGTCCTGAACGGCGCACAGGGGCACGCGAAACACGCTGCCCATCGTAGCCCTGAGCGTCTTGGGGCCAAACGGGTCCGCGCAGCCGGGCGTGAGAATACAGCCGTCAAAGCCCGCCGCGTCCAGCGTGCGCAGCACCGTGCCCACATTGCCGGGATCCTGCACGTTTTCCAAAAGCACAAGCTTGTCCCCAAGGCTGTCAAGCGGGCGCTGCGGCGGCAGCTTGCACACGGCGGCCACGCCCTGCGGCGTTTTCACCTGCGCAATGGCGCTGAGCACATGCGCGGGCACGGCATAGCTTTGCGTATGCTGCCCGGCCTGCGCAAGGAGGGCCGCGTACTGCCCCGCGCGCGCCTCGTCCACAAACAGCGCTTCCACAGCGTCCGGGCACATGGCGAGCGCCTCGCCCACCATATGCTCGCCATCCAGCAGGCACGCGCCCCGCGCCGCCCGCTCCCTGGCCGAGCTCAACGCGCGCGCCGCCTGCACCACGGGGTTTTTCAGGCTGGTGAGCGTTTTCATCACATGCGCTCCGGGGCTTCCATCCCAATCAGCCACAGGCCGGTTTTGACGGTGTCCCTCACGGCGCGGGTCAGGCGCACGCGCGCCTCGCGCACGCCCGCGTCCTCATCCAGGATGCGGTTTTCATAGTAGAACTTGTTATAGGCCTTGCACAGCTCGGTTACGGCGCGGGTGATGATGCTGGGCTCGTAGCGGGCGGCGGCGTCACGCACCGTTTCCGGGAAGCGGCTTAATTGCCGGAGCAGCTCCTGGGCAAAATCGTCGCCAAGGGCGCTGTAATCGGGCTCGGCGGCAGGCAGGCCCTCGGCCTTGCGCAGGGCAGAGCAGCAGCGCGCGTGCGTGTACTGCACATAGGGGCCGGTTTCGCCGTCGAAGCTGAGAGCGCGCTCCCAGCTAAAATCGATATCCTTAATGCGGTTGTTCTGCAAATCGGCGTATACCACCGCGCCGATGCCTACCTGGCGGGCCACCTCGTCCTTGTTTTCCAGATCCGGGCTCTTTTCCTCGATGATGGCGCGCGCCTTTTCAATGGCGCTGTTGAGCAAATCCTCCAGAAAGACCACGTGGCCCTTGCGGGTGGCCAGCGCCTGGCCCTCGTAGGAGATCATACCAAAGGCCACGTGCACCAAATCCTTGGCCCAGGAATAGCCCATCTTTTCCACAACCTTGAACCACTGGCGGAAGTGCAGATCCTGCTGATAGGCCACCACGTAAAGGCACTTGTCAAAATCATACTCGTCCTTGCGCCACAGGGCCGCGGCGATATCGCGGGTGGCGTAGAGGGTCGCGCCGTCCTTTTTGAGAATCAGGCACGGGGGCATGCCGGTGCTTTCCTCGTCCAAATCCACAATGGAAGCGCCGTCGCTCACGGTAAGCAGGTTTTTCTCCTTGAGTTCGTCAATCACACGGCCCATCTTGTCGTTGAAGAAGGCCTCGCCGTTATAGCTGTCAAAGGTTACGCCCAAAAGGTCGTACACGCGCTGGGTATCGCGCAGGGTAAGCTCCTTAAACCAGGTGAACAGGCTCATGGCCTCCGCGTCGCCATCCTCGATGGCCTTGAACCAGCGGCGTCCCTCGTCCTCCAGGGCGGAGTTGGTTTCGGCCTCCTCATGGACGCGCACATACAAACGGGTGAGCGCCTCCACACCGTCGCGCTCGACCTGCTCCTTATCGCCCCAGAGCTTGTAGGCGCAAATCAGCTTGCCAAACTGCGTGCCCCAATCGCCCAGATAGTTGATGGCGACGGTCTTATAGCCCAAAAAGTCATAGATGCGGCGCAGACTCTGGCCGATCATGGTGGTGCTCAAATGGCCGATGTGGAAGCGCTTGGCAATGTTGATGGAGGAAAAATCCAGGCAGATGGTTTTGCCCTTGCCCTCCTGGCCCGCGCCGTAGCGCTCGCCCTGGGCCAGCACGGTTTCCAGCGTCTGCCTGGCAAAGTTGCCGCGGTTCAGGAAGAAATTGAGGTATCCGCCCTGCTGCCTGGCCTCGCACAGTTCCTTTGCGTCAATGGCCTGGGCAAGCCCGGCAGCAATCTGCGGCGGCCCCATGTGCAGCGCGCGGCTGAGCTTGAAGCAGGGAAAGGCGTAATCGCCCATCTCCTTTTCCGGCGGGATTTCCAAAAAACCCGCGATGTCGCTGGGGCCGGGCAGGCCCTCCACGCCGGGATGCCGGCTCTCAATGGCCTCGTAAATCAGTTGGGCAAGGCTTTGCTTCGTATCCATATTCCTAAAGGCTCCCTTCGGTTTGTGTGTCGGGTTGGGCGGCAAAATCCAGGTTGCGCTTCCATTTGCCGCGGCAATAGAAGAAAATGCTCATGCCGCAGCCCGCCAGCCATGCAACCAGCAGCGAGCCGTACAGGCACATGGGATCGCCCGCCGGGTTCTGGGGCGAGCGGGTGAGATAGGCCCACAGGTAGGCTATGGGCATGCGGATAACCACGGTTGTGATAATGCTGATCCACATGGGAATCACGGTGTCGCCCGCGCCGCGCATAACGCCCTGCAGCGTCTGCGTAACCGCAAAGGCGATATAGCCCACCGCCAGGATACGCAGCATGCCCGCGCCCATTTCCACAATCTCCCCGGTTTGGGTAAACACGCGCATGAGGCTTTGCCCAAACAGCAGGATGCAGCCCACAAGCACCGTGGCCGTGCCCACGGCAAGCATCAGCGTGTCCCTGGCCCCGCGGCGCACCCGCTCAAGCTGGCGCGCGCCCACGTTTTGCCCCGTGAAGGTGGTGGCCGCCACGCCAAAGGTGAAGTTGGGCATCATGGCAAAGCCGTCCACGCGCATGACCGCCGTAACCGCCGTGACCACGTTTGGCCCCAGCGAGTTTGTGAGCGACTGCACCAGAATGCTGGACAGGGAAAAGATCATCTGCGTCATGCCCGCGGGCAGGCCCAGGCGCACGATGCGCTTGGTGATGGGCCGGTCCAGGCGCAGGGTGGAGCGGTTCATGGTGATGGTATCGCGCATGCGGTACAGCTTGCGCAGGCACAGCACCGCCGATATGCCCTGCGCAATGATGGTTGCCCAGGCCACGCCGTCGGTGGTCATGCCAAGCAGCGTGATAAAGGCAATATCCAGCACAATGTTCAGCCCCGAGGCCACCAGCAGATAGCCCAGCGGGCTTACGCTGTCGCCCAGGCCGCGCAGCACGCCGCTCAAAATGCTGTACATGGCCATGCCCGTAATGCCCAGCATGATGATGATTAAATAGTCCGCGGCCATATCCAGCATGCTCTCCGGCGTGGAAAGCAGCTGAAGCAGCGGGCGCGAGCATGTAACGCCAATCACCGTCATCACAACGCCGCTGAGCAGGGTGAGCACCACCGTGGCGCCCACGGCGCGGCTGAGCCCCTCGCGGTCGCGCGCGCCAAAATACTGCGATACCACAATGGTCGCGCCTGTGGAAATGCCCATAAAGAGCACAATCATCAGGTTGATTACCGGCCCCGCCAGACCCACGGCGCCTAACGCCGCGTCGCCCACGTAGCGGCCTACCACAATCGCATCCACTGTGTTGTATAGCTGCTGCGCCAAATTGCCCAGCAGCAAAGGAATGGCGAATAGCGTAATCCCCGTGAGCGGCTTGCCCCGCGTAAGATCGCGCGGCCCAAACAAAGCTTGAAGTTTCTGAAGCATGTTACGTCCTTTCGTAAGGGGTACGACGCGAGGGGGAACGACGCGGGAGGCTCCGCCTCCCACACCCTCCGGTTAAGGGCTTCGCCCTTAACAATCCCACTACCGCCCACGCTGCGCGCGGGCGGGGAGAGAGTACGACGCGGGAGGCTCCGCCTCCCACACCCTCTGGTTAAGGGCTTCGCCCTTAACAATCCCATTACCGCCCACACTGCGCGCGGGCGGGGAAGGTGAAAAGCAATCAGCGAGCCGGAGGGCCTTCCGCCCTCCGGCGGTGTACGTTGCAAGGCCATCCATTACAGCCCAACCCCTGCGGCCATGAAATGGCCGCAGTCCACGGGTCAAGGGCGAAGCCCTTGTTAGGGATGGAGGATGGTGCCCATGGGGTCGCCGGAGAGGACTTTGAGTACGTTTTCCGGAGGCTCCAGGCCAAATACGCGCACGAGGGGGAAGGCGTTTTCGCGTAGCATAATGAAGGCGGCGGCATCCATTACGCGTAGGTCGCGCGCGGCGGCCTCGGCATAGGTGATTTCTGGAATGAGCGTGGCGGTTGCATCGGCATGCGGATCGGCGGTATAGACACCGTCAATGTTCTTGGCCATGAGGATGGCGTCGCATTCCAGCTCGATAGCCCGTAGCACCACGGCGCTGTCGGTGGAGAAGCAGGGGTTGCCCAGCCCGCAGGCCAGGAACACAATGTGCCCGGACGTGAGAAACTCAATCGCGCGCACGGTGTTGTAGCTTTCGGCAAAGCGGGGAATGTCCACGCCGCTCATCACAATCGCCTTCGTGCCCATGTGCGCCAGCGTGTCGCGCATGTACAGACAATTTTGTAGGGTGCCCAGCATGCCCATTTGATCGGCGGCGACGGTGCCCATGCGCATGGCCGCGCCGCGGCGGCCTCGCCATACGTTGCCCCCGCCGATCACCACGGCCAGCTCCACGCCCGTTTGCTGAATGGCAGTAAGCATGCGGGCCGTTTCCTCAAATTTTTCATGGCAAAAGCCCTTTCCGTCAATGCCCTGGGCCTCGCCGCTCAGTTTTAAGATCACGCGCTTCAGAGGAGCCGCCATGGTATCCCATCCTTTCCTGTAGATGCAAAGAAAAAAGGCACGCAGGCAAAGCCCGCGTGCCACAAGGTCAATGCCTGACCATTCACATCAGGTGTGAGAGGCTCACTTCTTGGCAGCCATCTGCGCCGCGATTTCCTCGGCGAAGTTGTCCTGACGCTTCTCGATGCCCTCGCCGCGCTCGAAGCGCTCGAAGCGCACCACATCCAGGTTCGCGCCGATTTCCTTGGCTACCTCGCCCATCAGCTTTACAATGGACTTGTCGCCGTCCTTCACGAAGGGCTGCTCCAGCAGGCACACTTCCTTGTAGTACTTCTCAATGCGGCCCTCAACCATCTTGTCCACGATCTTTTCGGGCTTGCCCTCGTTGAGCGCCTGGGCGCGCAGAATCTCGCGCTCCTTGTTGAGAGCGGCGGTGGGAACCTCGTCCTTGCGCACATAGGTGGGCTTGGCCGCGGCAATTTGCAGAGCCACGTCATGATAGAAGGTGCGGAACACATCGGCCTGGAAGGTGGCGGGCGCGTCGTTGTTCACCTGCAAAAGCACGCCGATCTTGCCGCCCATGTGGATGTAGGACTCCACAACGCCGGTGCTGGTTTCGTAGCGGGCGAAGCGGCGGATGGAAATCTTCTCGCCGATGGACACGGTAGCGTCGCTCACCAGGTCGGTGATGGTCTTGGATTCGTCATCCACAAACTTCTGGCCCATCAGGGCGTCCACATCGGTGGGGTTGGCAATCGCCACATGCTTGGCGATGTTCTTGCAGAAATTCTTGAAATTATCGGTGTTGGCCACGAAGTCGGTTTCGCAGTTAACCTCGACGATCGCGCCGACGGTCTTGTCCTCGGTCACATAATCAATCACGGCGCCCTCGGCGGCAATGCGGCCAGCCTTCTTGGCGGCGGCGGCAAGGCCCTTCTCACGCAGCCATTCGACGGCCTTTTCCATATCGCCCTCGGCCTCTACAAGCGCCTTCTTGCAGTCCATCATGCCGGCCTGGGTCATCTCACGCAGCTCTTTTACCATTTGCGAAGTAACGTTCGCCATTTCAAATCTCTCCTTACTGGTAATGAAGGGTGGGGAAGGGAGGGCCTCAGCCCTCCCATTTAAGCTGTGTTATTCCTCTACCTTGGCGGCTTCTTCCTCGGGAGCAGCCTCGCCCTGAGCGTCCTGCTCGCCCTGGCGACCCTCAAGCACCGCGTCGGCCAGCTTGCCCGCGATCAGCTTTACGGCGCGGATGGCGTCGTCGTTGCCGGGGATCACGTAATCGATCTCGTCAGGATCGCAGTTGGTGCTCCCCCTATCTGCTGTGGCTGGCTCCCGCCAAGTTCTCCGCGCCCGTAATGCGCGCTGATTTCCTGGACAAGGCTCCCTCCAAGGACGCCTTCCTGGCCGATCCCACGCCCGAGGCCTATGCCCAGCTGCTCAAG
>JALEIQ010000063.1 GCA_022769795.1 Clostridiales bacterium | reverse complement strand
CCGAACCCAGCGACATGTGCGGTGGGTTCGGAAGCCTTGCGTAGCAAGGTTTCCTTGCAGGGTTCACCGGCCGCGCCGCAGGCGCAGGTGAACCCTGTTTCGGCGGAAAAGATCGCGCAGCGAGCTTTTTCGACGGCCTGTGGCCGGAGGCCCAACGCGGCCTCCGGCCTGTTTTGTAAAACCCGGCGCAAGAAGGAGGCGCATCTCTATGGCGCGCAAAGCATGGAAGCCCTACGCGGCGCTGCTGCTTGCGGGCGTATTGGCCTGGTGCTTAAACACGGCGGTAGCCCCGTTGGGAAGGCCCGCGGCAAACGCGGCCTGCGCTGCGCTGGCGACGGCCTGGCTGGCGCGTGCGGCTGTGTGCGCCCTTAGGCGCAGGGCCGGAAAGCAGGCTTCCCTGGCCGGGCTGTTTGCGGCGGGTGGCTTTGCGGTGGGCCTGTGCTTTGTATTGCTGCTCCCGCACAATTTCAGCTGGCACGACCTGGCCTCCTACAGCGCGGATTTTTCCCGCGAGGGCTCGCCGGACGGCCACTTGGGCTATATCGCCTATCTGGTGGAGCACGGCCTCCCAACGCTGAATCCGCTAGAGGAGGGCTATTCCGTATTCTACAACCCGCCGCTGTACCATTTGATACAGGCGGGCTTCATGAAGCTGAACCTGTGGCTGGGCATTCCTGAGGCGGTCGCGCTGGAAAACCTTCAGGTGGTCACGTTCCTGTGCGCGCAGGGCTGCGTGCTGGTCACGTGGGATCTGTGCAGGCTTTTGGGCCTGGGCGAGCGCGGGCAGCGCGTGGGCATTCTGGCCATCGCCTTCCAGCCCTCGCTATGGATTTTCGGCGCGACGCTCAATAACGATATTCTTTCCATCCTATGCATTCTTGCATGCCTGCTGTTCACGCTTCGCTGGGAGCGTTCGCGGCGCATGCGCGATATCCTGGGCATAGGCGTATCGCTTGGCGCGGGCATGGCGGTCAAGCTCTCCGTCGCGCTGCTCATTCCCTGCATCGCGGCGGTCTTTGTCATCGCCTTTTTCCGCGATCAAAACAAACAGCGGTATGTTGGCCAGTACGCGGCCTTCCTGGCGGTAAGCGTGCCCGAGGCGGTGGCCTGGCCCTTCTATCACCTGATCGCTTTCCAGGCGCCGCTGAATTACGTGCGCCTGCCTGCGGAAACCATCAACATTGCAGGATATTCGCTGTGGCAGCGCTTTGGCTGGCCCAACTGGTTTGCCATTCGGGAGCTGTTTTACACGGGCGTTCGGAAAACCGATCACAACTTCTGGATGCAAACCCTGAAAACCGGCGTGTATGACGAGCTCACCCTGTTTGAAAAGGGCGCGGGCATGTGGTACGCCGCCTATGGGCTGATGGTGCTGTTCGCGCTGGTTATGACCGTGGGCGCTGTGCTGCTTGTGCGCCTGGCCCTTTCCAGGCGCGATGGCCTATCCGGCCTTTCCCGCGGCTTTTTGCTGGGGTATGCCGTGCTTTTGCTTGCCTATTACCTCAAATTCAATGTGGATTACCCCTATATCAGCTCTGCCAATTTCCGCTACATCCAGCCCGTGTGCGCGCTGGCCGCGCTGGCGCTGGCCGCCTTCCGCGATAAATCGCGCCGCAGCGTGTGGGCGGAGGCCCTTGTATGGGCCTTTGCGCTGGGCTGCCTGCTTGTGTACTGCGTCTACTTCTTCTCTGGCGTTTGATTTTTGAGGGCGATCCGCGCGAATGGGGAGGATGGAGAAAGCCCCCGGGGCGGGCTTGCCAAGCTTGAAAAGTCGTGCTATACTAATACCCGGCTCATTTATGGAGAGGTATCGAAGCGGTCATAACGGGGCTGACTCGAAATCAGTTTGTCGGAAACGACACATGGGTTCGAATCCCATCCTCTCCGCCACACCTGGCTAAACGACATGCGTTGTTTAGCCTTTTTCTTTTTAGGGAGGGCGCGTTGGCGGGCTTTGCGAAGGTTCAGGACGCAAGCGGCAGCTTCGTTCGCAGAAACCGTCTGCCTGCCGTTGGATGGATGATAGGACGTTCAAGCTGAAAAGACCTTGGCGACAAACGAAAGAATCCGGCGATGCGATGACCGGTCGGATTCGGGGAGCGTCGAAAGCGCGACAAATTCTGATTCGTTGCTACTTTTTAGCTTTCAGAAACAATCCTTTACCCTTCTTATAAACCTGTACCGCTTTGAATCCGGAATGATAAAACATTGCCTCCAACTCTTTTGAGCCGTATACCCTCACATCGCCGCTTTTGGAAACGGGAAGCCAAAAATGATTTGCAAAAAATCTAAGCAATGCTCCAAAATTTGGGTCGGCGATATACACTGTGCCGTTTTTCTTTAAAACCCTTTTACACTCATTTACAAAGCCTTGCGGATTTTCAAAATGATGAAACGCACAACATATCGTTATAACATCAATGCTTTCATCGCCCCATTCAAGCGGATAACATGGCTGCACCTTAAAATTCATGTTGGGATAACGCATTTTTGCGACACGAATCATGTTCTCTGATATATCCAATCCATTTGCTTGAATTTTTGCTTTTTTCGATAATTCCTTCAACAGCGTTCCATTTCCGCATGCGACGTCAAGAACGATATCGCCCTCGTTTAAATCTACTGTATCAGATAGTTCCTTAATATGAAATCGGGTATATTGTCCCTCTCTCGATGTATCATAGTCAGATGCTATTTTATTGTACGCAATCCTTGAATCTTCTGTTTTCTTATTCATGTCATTTCTCCAAATCGGAATTTAATGATTTAGCGATTAAGTCCATTCTTTCATTTCCCTTTCTTCGATGCAAAACCGGGATTGTTATTTCCGATTCGGTTTTCTTTTCATAGCCAACAATTTCATATAGTCATCAAAATCAGCGGTATTAGTCGGTTCAAACATTACCCATTTCCCATCATGATAGGTTACTGCTTCATCATATTGTCTACAGACGGTATCAGAAAGCGTATCTCTTAATTCTTCAAATTTTGTTCGTTCATCTTTCCCAAAGACAATCATGAAACCAATGCAATTGCTTTTTGCGTATAGGCAGCAAAGTGTTTTACCACCTCTACGATATTTATACTCGTAAGTCCAATTTTTACCGCCAGCATTCCATATTCGTTCCATTTCGTATTTTTCATCAATAGCCGAACATAGCTTTTGCCAAACTTCAAATAAAGATTGTCCGAGCAATTCAGTCATGCTTGATTGAGATGGTATATTTTCAAGCATTGTCTTACCTCCGTAGAAATGCCGGTTCATCAGCCTGCCATTCGCAAAGCAAAGGTGTACTCTACATCATTCGCAGTATACCATGTTTTCGCTTCTCCAACAACCACAGGCGTAAGAACGCGTCCGCCTCATGAGATTGCACACACGCTTGGCAGATTGATATGCTACTGAACCGCTCGCAAAAGGGGAAAGGCGCTTGAGGGAAAAAGACCTTGGCGACAAACGAAAGAATCCGCCGATGCGATGACTGGCCGGATTCGAGGAGCGGAGTGAGTGCGAGAAACCGAATGTTATCGTCTTTCATATACTAAATCGGTGATTCCATTATAGCTTCTGGTGCTTATCAATTTGAGTTTCAGCTCTTTCTTCAGCGCATCAAAAAGGCGAATCCCATGGCCTAAAATCGTGGGAATGACATTGATATAATACTGATCGATCAAGTCTGCCCGCATCAGCTGGTTTACAATGGATGCGCCGCCGCATATCCATATATCTTTCCCAGCTTCACGCTTCAAACGATTGACCAATTGACACGGATCTTCACCTGTAAATTGGATCTGCTCGGTCGATTCCATTGGATGGTGTGTGATGATATAGCTGGTCAAATTGGCGTAGATCCACTCGTTGGGCGACAGCTCTGTTACAAGCTGGCGATATGTGTTTGCACCCATCATGACGGTGTCAACATGCTGAATGAACTCCTTATAGGACACCATGTCGTTCTCCCCGGACGCTTGCCCCTCCAGCCAGTCTGTACCGCCATGGATATCCGCAATATAACCATCGAGGCTCATTGCGATAAACAAAATGACCTTTCTCAAGACGACATACCTCCAACAGATTCACCGTTCCTTGATCGTGACCGCAATTCCATTTTTATCCTGTTAATACAGTAAACCGGATGTTATCCATTTTTATAGCCATTTTCTTTCAGCGCCCGCTTTACCTGTTCCAAGTCGGGATCACAGAGCAAAGGGAGGATGCTCGCCAACACCTCCGGCTCCAAATTCCACCAGCGAAGGCGAAGAAGCAAATCAATGAGCTCGTCATCAAAGCGTTTTTTGATGAATTTAGCCGGATTGCCTCCGTAAACAGCGTAAGCGGGGATATCTTTTGCCACCACAGAATATGCAGTGATGATCGCGCCATCGCCAATTTTCACACCGGGCATAATGACGCTTTCTCGACCGATCCATACATCATTGCCGATATCGGTATCGCCTTTATGGGGAAGCTGATCCAGATGAGGCGGCGTGTTTTCCGCCCATGCACCGCCGAATACGTTGAACGGATACGTCGTCACGCTGCAAAGGCGGTGATTCGCCGGACCCATGATAAATTTTGTTCCGCAGGCGATCTGACAGAACTTTCCAATAATCAAGCGATCCCCAAATTCCGGGTAGTTGAACAGCACGTTGTTTTGCTCAAAGCCGGTCGGGTCAACCGGATCGTCATAATAGGTGTAATCGCCCACCATGATGTTCGGGGCCTTGATGATATTCTTGATAAAGCATGAGGTTTTATATTCGTTCGGAAAGACCGCATTGGCATCCGGAATCCTATTCATTGTGTTACATTCCTTTCTTATCCGATTGATATCACTTCCCTTCCTTTGCACATACTCGTAGCGACGGCCCGCTTCCTTCTGACGTCCTTCATTGTGCTGTACGCTCCTTGACGCGCCCCTCACGGCGACTTTCTTGATGCCCTGAATCCTTTTCAAAAAGAACGGAATCTTTTTTCATCGGCTTTCATCCGCATAGCTGCATTCATACAAAAACATCTCGCTTTTGTTGTCCGTGGCCCTTTTCTTGTCGAACGAGGAATAGGTTACAATTTGGGTAAACCCGGCTTCCCGCAAATAGTTTTCCATTTCTCCAAGTGCATATAGATGTGTCTGGAAGTCCATAAATTCCCTTTGCAGCAGCTCTTTCCCATTGTATAGCTCGTAAATTCCCGGTGAGAACTGCGTCCGGCTTTCTTCCTCATAATGATTCTTGGTTTTCAGGATCAGGTCAAATCCCTCTTTGGCTTTTACCGATGCTGTTACCCGGTACTCCTCGTCATCCGGGCATTGATCGGCAACAGTTTCTACCGCAAAAACGAATTGCCCGCCCGGCGTCAGAAGCTCTTTCAATTTTCCAAGGATTTTCTTACAAATGCGAATGTCCGTAAAAAGCGAGAGCGAGCCGGAGGGGATGAAAACATAGTCATATTGTTCCGCCGAAACAAACTCTGTCAAATCTGCCTGTATGACCTTTGCGTCTGGAATTTTCTGTTTGAGTTTTTCAAGCATTTCGCTGGACAAATCCATACCGCTTATATCGTATCCCGCTCTATAAAAGGGAACGAAAAAGCGCCCGCTGCCGCACAGTGGCTCCAAGATTTTCTGCTCTTTTTTTTGCATAAGAAAGGAAAAAATCCAATTCATCCTGGGGAGCCTCTTTGTGCAGGATCTCATACATTTCGGTGCATAAGCTGCCATAATAATTTTGTTTGACGTCGCCCATTCCTGTTATCTCCTTCACCCAAACAAATTGTATTTTTTTATACCTTGCATTCCAATTGGCAATCATATGGCTCAGCATCCACATGGGCTTGGTTGTACAAAGCGGCTTCAACGCACCCCCATTTTATGATAAAATGCCTGACTTTCTACCGCGGAATGCGCAGAAATATAGAGTTTCTCTGCTCCATGTGCCTTCGCCCAAGTTTTGGATGCGAGGAAAAGGGCGGTGCCGATTCCTTGGCCTCTCATATCCTCAGAAACATGGATACTGGATAAGTCGAGATACTTGTGTTTCCCGCCGAACAATTCCGGCTCTACGGATACAAAGCCCTTCAAAGCACAGTCACAAAATGCTGCATATACATATCCGCCTGTCGCAACGGTGTTTTTCAGACAGGAAACCAGCGTTTTATAATCTGCTTCACTCCAGTCATCAATGAATGGAGCATCCTTCATAACCCACTCTCCATTGTCCCGCCTCCAGCATTTTACAACCCTTTGATGCCGAATAAAATGCGAGAACAAATCTCTGTTGATTTCACTTTCCGTCAGGCTTCTGTATTCCATCATCCTTATAGAACCTCTCTACCTATTCTTCCCAGCTGCTCCAACAGCTTCTTTCCTTTGCCGGAATGGTTCATTGCTTTCCTCATTTTGAGGGGAGCGCTGAAATTTTAAACTGCCGTCCTGACCGCCCACTCGACAAACTGGAATTTGTGCTAACCGTTATAAACGCACCGGAATTCCAACGCTATTCATCCATTGGTTAAATTCGCTAAATGTCAAGCCACCTGGAATAAGCTCCTCATACTCAACAACGGAAGTATCCAATGCTCCATGAGCTCTAAATTTGTCACTAAATATTTTATGTAACTCTTGAACCGCTTTATTTTCCGAAAAATATCTATATATTCCTCTTTTCTCACTATCGGAATGCTCAACACATAAAACTTCGTTGTCATAAAAAGCAATGGTATAACAATGCACAAGATATAAATCATCAGGGGCTTTGTGTTCCTCATTGTATCCTCGTGTGCATAGGGTCTTGTTTTTAATGCCCATTTTATCCAATAAAAATTTTGTAACATTCGTCTGCTCAAAACAAGCGCCTATTTGATTTGCCAGCGATGCTTCAAGGCTTAGTGTTCTATACTTTTCCCTAAAATCATTGCCACCAAGACTGTCAATGTGGCGTACTCCATCTACATCAATACAGCCATAGTTAAAATGGTTATCAAAAAAAGTCATGATATCTTCTGGCTTCCGAAGGGCATTGATTACGGCTTCTATATCATTCTTTAACATTGTTATTCCTCCATAAATTCCGATTGATCAATCTGCCATTCGCAGAGTAAAGGCATGCTTTACATCTTTTGCAGTATACCATGTTTTTCCTTTTCCAACAACCACAAACATAAGACACGCCCTGAAGGTGCTTCTATTTTGGGGGCATTGATTCGCTTCCAAGCTGATGGCAGAAGGAGCAGAGCGCCTGTCAATACGAAAGAATCGCTTTTTATGGAAATTATCTTGACAAGCTAACACAAATATGACATAATGACATATAGATGACATGTCATAATTGGGAGGGGTAGCAATGGCGCAGAAAACAATTCAGGGAAACGAGGCGCTTGCCAGGCAAATCAAAGCCAGGCGTAACGAGCTGAGATTAACCATTGAGGAAGCTGCTTCTCGGGCTGGAGTCGGCACAAAAACATGGTGTCGATACGAGGCTGGCGAATCCATTCGTATGGATAAATGCAAAGGAATCTGCAAGGCGCTAAACTGGGGCGCTTTTCCAGAACAGGGTGCGGAAATTCAAGACAGCGTTTCCGTTCAAGAGTATAAAAATCATGAGGCGTGGTCTACGTTTTTGGAAAACGCATTTGGTGCCAGTGCCGCCATGTCGTTTGCCGCGGGCAGCGATATCTTGCTCGACCATATCAAAGAAGATTTGGCGGAGCTTGCTTCTATGCCTGTGAGCTCTCATCTTGGTCAACTGAGTGTGTCGTGGCTACGCGAGGATCTCCCGGAGCAGTTCATTATGCGCTATGACTACGATTTTCTATACCGAATGAAATTCACCCTACAAATCATGAGAGAGCAGGCAAAACACGGCTGCTCCATGACAGCGCACAGCGTTATGGAAGAACTGCTGCTCTATCTTTGCGCTCAGGAGGCTTCCGCGTTCATCGAGCTCAGCGGCGGGATCAATGAATTTGAGGATGACGGCGGCACTTCCGATGAGTGGGTGTTTGATTTGCTTGACGATAGGGATATCGTTAGCTTTCTTTACAACAATCTATATTTGAACGCCGATCACCCGTATCATTTTTCGCACTGGTATGACCGGCAATTCTATACAGATCAAGGCGAATGAATGGAGGGGAACCATGTTTGAGCAAATGAAATGGGAGGATGTTTATTCACTCTGGGATGAAAGCAGCTACAATTTCTCTAAAATTCTCTCCGCGCCCATGACTGCGGAGCCGGTATTTGTGGAATATAATCAAAAGGATTCTATCTACGGGTTTGACTGGCTTCAAAATGAAGCTGCGCAGGCAAGAAAAGCGCTGATAGAAAAGAATCCGCTGGGATTCCTGTATCTTCAACCCACAAATAAGGGAACGATCCAAACGGCTGAAATGCTGATAAATGCTCAAAGCGAAGAAGAACTTGCCGCTATTTGGATTGCCGCTACCGCTAAAGAGTTGCTAGAATACTGGTACGGAAATGGCATTGGGCGTTATGCGCGTATGCTTTATATGACAGCATGCGAATTTCTAAAAACCCGGTATTATTTATGGCATCATGCCATGAAAAAGCTGGTGCCAGAAATTTTAATTCCGCTGCCTATTCTTGAGAATATCGACTGCAAAGATGCCGCGCCGGTCATGGGCCTTATTCAAATGAATACCGTATTGCTGAAAAGCTCCTGGCGTATTCTGCGGTATTCCTCATTGAAAGATGAAGAGCTGCCTGAATCTTGTTTCCGGATAAGGGGTAGGAGATTTGAAAAAGCGACGAATTGTCGTGAATAGCGCAAAACTTAGTGCGTCGTTGGCGGATGATGATTGTTCCGTCAAACCGCAAAGCATTGTTCCGCTGAATTTGTCAGACAACATCTTTGGTAACTTTATTCTGATGCTTTTTCAAGAATATCTTCTATCTCTATGTCTGGATTTTCTGTAGATATTGTAATAACAGGATAATCATCAGCCAAGGTAATAATAACATGATCATTGCCAAGGTCGCCGTACAATCTATACATTAAATCATGACCCTCTGTTTTAATGTCGTCATACTTTTCCAAGAATGTTGAAACCAGATATTCATCACCATCTACGGATCGCATGTCCCTTTCTACGCCTTCAAATCATCTTACTTTTATCGGTTCAAAATTTGTTTCGTACAAACCGTTTATGAATGCCCGCACGTCGATATCCTTATCGTTTCTGTAGGTCTTTCTATAAAAGTACCCAAAAGGCATATCGCTGATCTTTATCATATCTGTCCCTCCAAATTCGTATTTTTCAGCCTGCTATTCGTAGGGGAGCGGCATACTTTCCATCCTTTGCAGCATACCATGTTTTTCCTTCTCCAACAACAGCAAACGTAGGACGCGCCCTGCAATGCTCACCCCGCACCCCCCGCAAAACTTCCAAAACCTTGTTTGCCAATTCACACCTGTGGTATAATAAGAACCAAACAACTACCCACGGGCAGGCCTCAGGCCAATACGCCCCTTTGGAGGTTTCATGAGCGATACGCGCAAGCAATCCGTCCTGCTGGTGGACGGGTACAGCCTCATCTTCCGCGGCTTTCACGCGCTGCCGCTGCTCACGGCTGGCAACGGCGCCTATACGAACGCGATTCACGGCTTTTTCAGCATGCTTCTAAAGGCCCTGGGCGATTACCGCCCGGACTATCTGTGCGTGATGATGGATATGCACGCCCCCACCTTCCGCCATACGCTGTATGAGGCGTATAAGGGCACGCGCAAGCCCATGCCCGAGGAGCTGCGCCCCCAGCTTCCGCTCGCGCGCGAGCTGCTCAAGGCCATGCATATCACCATTTGCGAGCTGGAGGGCTACGAGGCGGACGATCTGCTGGGCACCGCCGCGCGCCTTGCCAACGAGCGGGGCATCCGCGCCTACGTGCTCACCGGCGACCGCGATAGCCTACAACTCGCGGGCGGCGACACGCAGGTCATCCTGACGCGCAAGGGCCTGACCGAAACCCTGCTTTTGGACGAGGCGGGCGTTTTGGAAACCTACGGCTTCACCCCCGCCCAGGTGCCGGATATGAAGGGCCTCATGGGCGATAGCAGCGATAATATCCCCGGCATTCCCGGCGTGGGCGAAAAAACCGCGCTCAAGCTGATTACCCAGTACGGCACGCTGGATAACGTGCTCGACCACGCGGGCGAGGTCAAGGGCAAGCTGGGCGAAAAGCTGCAAAACGGGCGCGAGATTGCCCTGCTCAGCCGCGATTTAGGCACCATCCGCCGCACCGCGCCCCTCGAGCTGGATTTTGCCCAATGCCGTTGGGATCAGATGGCGCTGGGCATTCCCATGCTGGAGGAATACGAGCTCAAAAGCCTGGCCCGCAGCGTGAAAAACCTGCTGGGGCAGGACGCGCCCGCTTCCACGGTGGATGCGCGCGGCACCGCCGCCAGCCGCCGCGCCGCGGGCAAGGACGCGCATCCCGCCCCCGCGCCCGCCGTAATGGCCGTGGAGCCCGAGGGCAGCCTGCCCACGCCCGCTCCCCTCGCGGGTGAAGAAACCCTTTGCACGCCGCAGACCATCCGGGCCGCCGTGCAAGGGCTGCTTGCCAATTCGCCCCTGTGGGCCGCGCTTTGCCAAAGCGAGCGCGCCGTCACCCTGCTCACGCCGGATATGCGTTTGCTGCATATGCCCATCCTGCGCGATTTAACCGGCGCGGGCCTCTATGACGACCAAATCTACGCCGCCCTTTCGGACGTGCTTGCCGCCGTGCCGCTGATTGTGCACGGGGCCAAGGCGCTTATGCACGCCCTCAGCCGCTACCGCCTGCCCCTGCCCGCCGTGCGGCGCGATACCATGCTTGCCGCCTACCTGCTGCATACCGCTCAGAAGGACTATTCCCTGCCCATGTCGCTTGCGGCGGAATACGGCCAGGCGCCTGAAGCGCCCACCGCCTATGATGTATACGCCCTTTCCCTGCGCCAGGACGCGCGGCTTGAAAGGCGCGGGCTGGTTTCCCTGCTTACGGAAATGGAGCAGCCCTTAACGCGCGTACTGTTCGGGATGGAGCGCGAAGGCTTTTTGGTGGACGAGCGCGTGTTAAGCGAGCTGAGCGCCTGGTTTACCCGGGAAATTGAGGAATGCCGGGAAGCCGTTTACACCCTTACCGGCGTAAGAGATTTCAACCTCAACAGCCCCAAGCAGCTTGGCGAGGTGCTTTTTGACAAGTTGGGCCTGCCCGCCCCGCAGAAAAAAAGCCAGCGCGGCTATTCCACCACCGCCGAGGTGCTGGAAAACCTGGCTCCCTACCATCCGGCCATCGAGCCGCTTTTGCGCTACCGCAAAATGGCCAAGCTGCAAAGCACCTATATCGAGGGCCTACAAAAGCTGCGCGGGCGTGACGGCCGCGTGCGTACCACCTTTGACCAAACCGCTACCGTTACCGGCCGCATATCCAGCCTGGAGCCCAATTTGCAGAATATCCCCGTGCGCACCGAGGAAGGCCGCGAAATTCGCCGCGCCTTTGTGGCGGGCGAGGGCAACGTGCTTCTGGACGCGGATTACAGCCAGATTGAGCTGCGCGTGCTGGCCCACATGAGCGGCGATTCCGCCATGTGCGACGCGTTCCTGCGCGGGCAGGATATCCACACCCGCACCGCCGCCGAGATTCACGGCGTGGCTATGGAGGACGTTACCCCCGATATGCGCCGCGCGGCCAAGGCCATCAACTTCGGCATCGTATACGGCATCAGCGGCTTTGGGCTGGCGCGCAACGCCCATATCTCCCGCCGCGACGCGGATCGCTTTATCCGCCTGTATTTTGAGCGCTACCCCGGCGTGCGCGCCTGTATGGACGCATGCGTGGAAAAGGGCCGCGCCCTAGGCTACGCCGAAACGCTCTTTGGCCGCCGGCGCGAGCTGTTTGAGCTGGCCAGCGCCAACCGCAACGTGCGCAGCTTTGGCGAGCGCGCGGCCATGAACACCCCCGTGCAGGGCACCGCTGCGGATATCATCAAGCTGGCCATGGTGCGCGTGGCGCAGGGCCTTGAGGACGGGGGCTACCGCGCGCGCCTGATTTTACAGGTGCACGACGAGCTGGTTGTGGAATGCCCGCTGAATGAGGCGGACGAGGTTGCCGCGCTGCTCAGGCGCACCATGGAGGGCGTTGTGGCCCTTAAGGTACCTCTTGTCGCGGAAGTCACGCGCGGGAAGGATTGGGACGAGGCGCACTAAACGGCGCTTTCCTCCATCTCCCGGCGTCTGGATACAAAAAGGGAGGCTTTATCATGAAGATCATCGGTCTTACGGGAGGCATCGCGTGCGGCAAGTCCACCATTGCCGGCATCCTCAGGGGGCTTGGCGCCACCGTTGTGGACGCCGACGCCATCTACGACAACCTCACCAACCCCGGCGGCGAGGCGCTGCCCCGCATCCGCGACGCCTTTGGCGACTACGTCTTTTTTCCGGACGATACGCTGGACCGCTCCACCCTGAGCGCCATCGTGTTCCAAAACGACGAGGAGCTTTCCAAGCTCAACGCCGCCACGCACCCCCTCATCCAGCGCCGCATGCTGGAGGAGGTGGAGATTTGCCGCAAAATGGGCGTATTGGTCGTTGTATTGGATGTGCCCCTGCTGTTTGAAACCGGCATGGGCGGCCTGGCGGATGTGACCGTGTGCGCCTCCGCCCCGCTGGAAAAGCAGATCGAGCGCCTGAAAACCCGCAGCGGCCTTAACCGCGAGCAGGCGCTTCAGCGCATCCACAGCCAGTGGCCGCTTAGCGAAAAGGAGCGCCGCAGCGATATCGTCATCCATACCGATAAGCCCCTGGCCGAGCTCACCCAGGAGGTGCACAAGCTGTATCTGGAGTGGAGCAAGCCCGAGGACGTGCTTTGAAAGGAGAACCCATGAACCCGTATCCCCCCGTGACCCCGGATTTGGACGGCGACGACGCGCCCGTCGATTACACCTGCGTGTCCTCCGTAAGCGAGGGACGGCGCAGGCGGCAGCTTGAGGCCATGCACGACAGGCCAACCGCGCCCATCGTGCGCCATCGCGCCGATCCGGACGGCCGCCCCGTTGTGGACGCTTACGGCACCCGTGCGCGCAGCGGCGCGCAGCCTGCCGTACCCGCGCGCGATACGGTGATGAAGCGCCTGCCCTCCGCCGCCGACGGCCCCGCGCCCGCGCAGAGCGTGGCTTACCCGGAGGATTACGGCATTCCCGATAACCCCTTTGACCCTCCGCCGCAGGCGCGCCGCCCCTCCAGGCGTTCGCGCGCCGCAAGCCCCGCCGGGCCGGAAGCGTCCGGCGCTGCCCTTGCGGCGGATGGCGGCCCCTACGCGCAGGAAGCGCGCGGCGCGGGAACCGCGCCGCAGGCCGCTTCGCCAAGCGCGGCAGGCCCGGATGCGGCTTCTTTCGCGCAGGCCGCCATGCGGCAAGCCTCCGCGCCAAACGCGGCAGGCCCGGACGCGGCTTCTTTCGCGCAGGCCGCCATGCGGCAAGCCTCCGCGCCAAACGCGGCAGGCCCAAGCGCGACTTTTTCCCCGCGCAGCGCCGCCGCTCATCCCACCGCAGCCGCGCCGGGGGTGGGCGCGCGCATCGCCATGCCCGTTCAGCCGCGCGTGCTGGTAAGCCAGGACGGCTCTGAGTTTGAGCCTCCCGCCCGGCCCGACATACCCGATTGGCTGCGCGTGGCCCAGCAGAACAACCTGCCCTTAAACCGCCCCTCCGCGCCGCGCGTAACAGCCGCGCCAAAGCAGGAGGAACCCCCGCCAACGGACGTGCTGGGCAGGCCGCTGCGCAACCGGGCCGCCATCGCGGCGGCGCGGCTCCCACGCGAGCCTCTGCCCCAAAGCGCCGATGCCTACGCCCAGGCGGGCTATCCGCCCGAGCTGCTTTTGGAGCAGCAGCGCCTGGAGCGCGAGCAGGCCCAGCAGCCCATCCGCCGCAGGCACGGCGCGCAATACGCCGTAAACGACTACCGCGCCCAGCCGGGCGCGGATACCGGCGGGCGGCGCGAAAGCCGCGCCTCCTATCCGCCCGGGCGCGGCGAATGGGAAGCCGCGCAGGCCGCGCGGCAGGCCATGCCCGCGCGCGAGGAGCCGCAAGCGCCCGCCGCCCCCGAAGGCCGGGGCCAGGCCTACGCCGCCGCGCGCATGGAGCGCGCCTATACCCATCCCATACGCACCTTCGCCGCCCAGCAGGGCTACGGCGACGCGGCCCTTGAGCCCGCCCCGGAGCAGGAGGGCTGGCAGGTGGTTGAGGAGGAAGCGGAGGAGGAGCGTCCGCGCCTGCGCATCCCGTGGCTGGGAATCGCGGCGTTCGCCATGGCGTTCATCGCCGTGGGCCTGTGGCTGGCGCAGCTCAGCTTCGACAGGCAAACCGGCCAGGTGCTTGCCCAGCGCGAGGCCACCCAGGCCGCCCTGTTGGAAAGCCATCCCCTGCGCTACCGGGAGCTGATTGAGCAAAAAGCCCAAAAGTACAACCTGTCGCCCGCGTTTGTGGCCGCCATCATCTTAAACGAAAGCTCCTTCCGGCCCGACGCGGAAAGCAGCGTGGGCGCGCGCGGCCTGATGCAGCTTATGGACGAAACCGCGGGCTGGATCTGCGGCAAGATGAATGGCGCGGGCTATGATTTTGACGCGATGTACGACGCGGAAACCAACGTGGAATACGGCTGCTGGTATCTGAACTTTTTAAGCGAGCGCTTCCGGGGCGATCCGGTGCTTGTGGCCGCCGCCTTCCACGCGGGCCAGGGCCAGGTGCAAAACTGGCTGAACGATTCGCGCTACAGCAGCGATAAGCTTACCATCCGGCTTGAAAACATGGTGGACGGCCCCACCAAGCAGTATGCCGCCCGCGTGCTCAACGCCTTTGCCGCCTACAAACGCCTTTACTACGAAGCCACGGAGGAGCCCGCATGAACAAACGCCTTTGCTGCCTCATTCTATGCCTGACGCTTTTGCCCGTTTGGGCCCTTGCGGAAAATGTGGAGGATTCGCTGATTATCGGCATGCTTTCCACCAAAACAACGGAGCTCAGGCCCCTTACGCCCAGGGAGCGCGATATCATTTCCCTATACGGGGTGATCTACGAAAGCCTTGTTACCATAGACGACAACGGCATTCCTCAGCCCCTTCTTGCCGAAACCTGGGTTGAAAGCAACGGGGGCAAAAACTGGACCTTTACCCTGCGCGAGAACGTCACCTTTTCGGACGGCACGCCCCTTACCGCGCAGGATGTGGCCGCCAGCGGCCAGTACATCCTGAACCTGGCCAACAACGAGGAAGCCGTGGATCGCGGCTTTTACGCCAATATCCGCTACATGGTGGATTCCTTTTCCGCCCCGGACGAGCGCACCGTGGTGGTAAAGGCCAAGCGCCCGTATTACGGCGTGCTTTACAGCCTTGCCTTTCCCGTGGTGCCTGCCTCCCAGGTGGATATGGCCAACCCGCTGGGGACGGGGCCGTATGTGGTCACCTCCTTTGAGGCGGGCAGCTATATGCTTTTGAACGCCAACCCGCGCTGGTGGCAAATGCAGCCGCAGGTGCAGGAGATCACCGTAACCTTTTATCCCAACAACAAGGATATGATTACCGCCTACGAGTATGGCCGCGTGGATACGGTGTTTACCCGGTCGGTGGCGGCGGCGCAGTACAAAAGCGGCATCAGCTCGCTTTCCATCACGTATGAAACGCGGCAGCTGGAAACCCTGCTCATCAACCACCGCGAGCGCTCCTTCCCGCTGGACAGCCTGAAGGTGCGCCAGGCCATCCGCTATGCCATCAACAAGGATCTTATCGCGCAAAACGTGTACATGGGCATGACCACCGACGCGGACACGCCCATTCCCTCCAGCAGCTGGCTCTATCTGGATCAGGAAAGCACCTTTGTGTACAACCCCGACAAGGCGCGCGAGCTGCTGGCCGAGGACGGCTGG
This sequence comes from Clostridiales bacterium, assembly GCA_022769795.1. Classification (GTDB taxonomy): domain Bacteria; phylum Bacillota; class Clostridia; order Christensenellales; family Aristaeellaceae; genus Limiplasma. Next base: position 5,265 of record JALEIQ010000063.1, on the reverse strand, counting down.
GTGGATTTGGACGGCAACGGCGTGCTTAACAAGCCGGTGGAGGGCGCGGAGAAGCCCAAAAACCTGGTGCTGAGCCTGTATGTGTACGAGGATCCCGAAAACGACGTGCGCTTTGAAACCGCCAACATGATTGCCGATATGCTCCTGAAGGTGGGCATCAGCGTGCATATTGAAACCGTCAGCTATGCCGAATGCAAGCAGGTGTTGGAAAACGGCTCCTTTGACCTGGCCCTTTGCTCCTTCCAGATGGACGTTGCGCCGGATATTGGCTTTTTCCTGCGCAAGGGCAACAGTCAAAACTACGGCCGCTACAGCTCCAGCGAAATGACCTCCCTCATCGATACCCTGCGCACGCAGGAGAATCAGTCCGATTTTGCCTATACCACCCAGGCCATTCAGCAGCAGTTTGCCGCCGATGTGCCCTTTATCTGCCTGTTTTACCGCACGGGCGCTATCCTGACCCGCAAAATGTACACCACCGTGCGTTCCATCCGCGAGTTTGAGCTACTGCGCGGCATCGAGGCCTTTGGCCGCTAGGGAAGGGGGAACAACCACGCATGAAACGCCTTTTCTCGCTTTTTCTGGCGCTGATGTGCTGTCTGGCTCCCGCCGCCCTCGCATGGGAGGAGGAGCCGCCCGCGCTGGCGTTGGCCCCCGCCGCGGCTCCCATCCCCACGCCCGACCCGCCGGAGCAGGTATACGCCGTTTCCGATGTGGAGAACCTGCTGGAGGCTGACGAGCGGCTCATTGAGGAGGGCCCCCGCCCGGATTTTGTGGAAAAGCTACTGGACGTCGCCCGCGGCGAGCTAGGCTATACCGAGGGGCCCAACAACTACTCCAAATACGGCATTTGGAGCGGCGATCCCAACGCCGCCTGGTGCGCCGAATTTGTGTGCTGGTGCGTAAACCAGGTGGACAAGCGCTACGGCGCCAACCTGCTTGACGTGGTCTACCCCAATTACAGCGGGCAAAACACCGGGCGCGACTGGTTCATCAGCCGCGGACGCTTTGTGTACCGCAAGGGCAACTGCCCCGGATGGGGCTATCAATGGCTGCGCGGCAGCGATCATCTGCTCGAAAAGAACGAATACATCCCCCGCTCCGGCGACCTGGTGTTCTTCAGCTACAACGAGGCTGGCGACACCGAGCACGTGGCCCTCGTGGAATACTGCACCCGCGACAGCCAGGGCAACGTAATCATTCACGTCATCGAGGGCAACAACCCCTCCAGCGTGCAGCGCAACCGCTATTCCCTCTCAAACAGCCAGGTGCTGGGCTTTGGCGCGTGCGAAAACGTGGTGGACACCACCATCCGCAGCGGCAACACCGGCGACAAGGTGCTGCTTTTGCAGCAGGCCCTTAACAAGCTGGGCCTACTGGAGGAACGCCACCTCACCGGCACCTTTGGCGGCAACACCAGGCGCGCCGTGATGGACTTTCAGGCCTCTATGGAAAACCAAACCGTCAACGGCATTGCCGGCCGGGAAACCCAGCAGGCCATCGAAGCCGCCCTCGACCAAGTCCTCTACGACGACCCCGAAAGCTGGCTAGTAACCGACTGACCAGGGGCTGAGCCCCTGGTCCCCCGGACTGCGCGCCGTAGGCGCGCAGAGGTTGGGTGCGGGAGCTTGGGGCTGCGCATAAGACCGCCGGAGGGGACGAAGGTGAGCGTGGCCCCTGTGGGGCCTTGCGCGAAGCGCAAAGCGAACCGAAGGAGTCAACCGAAACGAGCAGAGGGCACGGCCAGTGCCCTCTGCGACGATTGAGGTTGCGGGTCGGAAGGCCCTCCGGCTCGCTTGGGGGCGGCGCCAGCCAAGGGGGTTGGGTGGGAGGCGACCCGCCTTGGGGCGGGCTGCGCCTCCTGGAGCGCCGCTTCCTCCTGTCCACCCCTCGCCCGCAAGGCGAATCTTCTAAACCCGGAGCGTAACTCCATCCCAACCCGCGCCCGCAAGGCCAAACTCCTAAACCCGGAGCGTAACTCACAACAGCAAGCCCCGCGGGGGCCACCCCGCAAAAAAGGCGACACCCCCGCCACTCCAACCCGCGCCCGCAAGGCCAAACTCCTAAACCCGGAGCCAAACGCACAAGAGCGGCAATAGCAAGCGCAGGCAAAAACCCCCGCCGGTTTTGGGCGCGGATCAGGACGCACACCGCACAAGTCAACTTACCAAGGCAAGCCCAACCCCCGCGCAAAATACGCCGATTGTGCGTCCACGCGCCCTAAACCGGCATTCAGGGGTTTTTGCCGGAGTCTGCGTGCCGCCGCTTTCTGCCTACTCTTTCCGGAAAGAGTAGGCGCAGGGTGTGGGGGCGCGTAGCCCCCACCCAGTTTCGCGGAACTGCTTCCGCAAGAATGTAGACCAAAGCCCCGCAGGGGCCACCCCGCAAAGAAGGCGAATCCCCTCTGCCCCGGCGGGCGGCCAGCCCGCAATAAAAAAAGGAGTCCTCCTATGTCCTTCGCCCATCTTCACCTGCATACGGAATACAGCCTCCTGGACGGCGCAAACCGCATCAAGCCCCTGGCCAAGCGCCTGAGGGAGCTTGGCTATACCCACGCCGCCATCACCGATCACGGCGTGATGTACGGCGCGATTGATTTCTATAACGCCTGTATGGACGAGGGGATCACCCCTGTGATCGGGTGCGAGGTCTATATCTGCCCCGACCGCTTTGAAAAGCACGGGGCCGCGCGCGAGTACAGCCACCTGATTTTGCTCTGCGAGAACGAAACCGGCTACCATAACCTGGTCAAGCTCGTCAGCGCCGGGTTTACGGAGGGCTTCTATTATAAGCCGCGCATCGATTACGCGCTGCTCAGGCAGCATGCGGAGGGGCTTATCTGCCTGTCCGCGTGCCTCAGCGGCGACCTGCCCAAGCTGCTTTTGCAGGGCCGTACCAAGGACGCGCGTGAATACGCGCTGGGTATGCAGGAAATATTCGGCAAGGGCAATTATTATATCGAGCTGATGGATCACGGCCTGGACGAGGAAAGGCTGGTGCTGCCCCGGCTCAAGGCGCTGGCAAGGGAAACGGGCATTCCCATGGTGGCCACAAACGACTGCCACTACCTCTACCGCGACGACGCCGCCGCGCAGGAGGTGCTCATGTGCATTCAAACGGGCAAAACCCTTCAGGACGAAACCCGCATGCGCATGGAAACCGAGGAGCTATACGTGAAAAGCGAGACGGAAATGCTCGCCCTGTTTGCCGATTGCCCCGAGGCCGTGCACCAGGCGGGCGAAATCGCGGCGCGCTGCCACGTAACGTTTACCTTCGGCAAGCTGCACCTGCCGCGCTATCCCATCGAAACGGGCGAAACCGCGCCGCAGATGCTCTCCCGCCTGTGCCGGGAGGGGCTTGAGGCCCTCTACCCCGCTCAGTGCGGCGACCCGCACAGCGAGCCCTGCCGCCGCCTGCAATACGAGCTGGACATGATCGAGCGCATGGGCTATGTGGATTACTTCCTTATCGTGTGGGATTTTATCAACTACGCCAAGCGAAACGGCATTATGGTGGGGCCGGGGCGCGGCAGCGGCGCGGGCAGCATTGTGGCCTACACGCTGCGCATCACCATGCTTGACCCGCTCAAATATAACCTGCTGTTCGAGCGCTTCCTGAACCCCGAGCGCATGTCCATGCCTGATTTGGATATTGATTTCTGCTACGAGCGCCGCCAGGAGGTTATCGACTATGTCGCCCGCAAATACGGGGCGGATCACGTGTCGCAGATCATCACGTTTGGCACCATGAAGGCCAAGGCCGTCATCCGCGACGTGGGCCGCGTGCTGGGCATGAGCTACGCCGTCACCGATCAGGTGGCAAAGGCCATTCCCTTCTCCCTGGATATGACGCTGAAAAAGGCGCTGGAAATCAGCCCGCAGCTTCGCCAGCTTGTGGAGGGCGACCCGCAGGTAAGAAGGCTGTACGATATGAGCCTTACCCTGGAGGGCATGCCGCGCCATGCCAGCACCCACGCCGCAGGCGTGCTGATTACCGCCAAGCCGGTTACGGAATACGTGCCGCTTCAGCTAAACGACGACGTGGTCACCACCCAGTACCCCATGGGCACGCTGGAACGGCTTGGGCTGCTGAAAATGGACTTTCTGGGCCTGCGCACCCTCACCGTCATCCGCGATACGCTGGATATGCTCAAGGAAAGCGGCGTAAGCCTGCAAACAACCGATATTCCCCTGGACGATCCCGAGGTGTACCGCATGATCTCCTCCGGCGATACGGACGGCGTGTTCCAGTTGGAAAGCGGCGGCATGCGCCTGTTTTTGCAAAACATGAAGCCCGCCTGCTTTGAGGATATCATCGCCGCCATCTCCCTGTACCGCCCGGGGCCGATGGAGTCCATCCCCAGGTATATCGCGGGCAAGAACGATCCCTCCACCGTGCGTTACGAAACCCCGCTTCTGCGCCCTATTCTGGACGTGACCTACGGCTGCATGGTGTACCAGGAGCAGGTTATGCAGATTGTGCGCGACCTGGCCGGTTACAGCCTGGGCCGCAGCGACCTGATGCGCCGCGCCATGGCCAAAAAGAAAAAGGACGTAATGGCCCAGGAGCGCGAATACTTTATAAACGGCATGACGGATGAAAACGGCGGCGTGCTCATAGACGGCGCGGTGCGCCGGGGCGTGCCCCGCGAGGTGGCCGAGCACATCTTTGACGAGATGAGCGCCTTTGCCAGCTACGCCTTTAACAAAAGCCACGCCGCCGCCTATGCGCTGGTGGCCGTGCAAACGGCCTGGCTCAAGCGCTATCACCCCGTGCCGTTCATGGCCGCCACCATCAACAGCATGATGGATAACATGCCCAAGATGGCCGGGTACATCCAGTATTGCCGCCAGCACGATATTCCCGTGCTCCCGCCCCATGTGAACAAAAGCGTGTGGCGCTTCAGCGTGGATCGGGACGAGAAGGGCAGGCCCGGCATCCGCTTTGGCCTGGGCGGCGTGAAAAACGTGGGGCACGGCGCGGTGGAGCTGATCGAGAAGCAGCGCGCGCGCGGCCTCTTTACCAGCATCTTTGATTTTGCCGACCGCGTGGCGGGCGACGCGCTGAACAAGCGCACCGTGGAAAGCCTGATCAAGGCGGGCGCGTTTGACGGCCTGGGGCACAACCGCGCCCAGCTATTAAGCGTGTACGAGCGTTTGATGGACGATTCCGCCCAGAAGCGGCGGCAGAACATCGCCGGGCAAATGTCCCTGTTTGATTTGGCGGGCGCGGGCCAAAGCGCGTCCCCCGCCATGTTCCATATCC
>JALEIQ010000062.1 GCA_022769795.1 Clostridiales bacterium | reverse complement strand
GGAGGAAAGCCCCTTCCGCCCCGTACCTCAGGAGGGGATGGAAGCGGATACGATGCAGCTGAGCACCTATGTGCGCCCGCGCGGCAGCATGGCGGGGCGGGGCGTGTTAAGGGCGGCGGGCGTGCCGCTGAACCCCTATGCGATGGGGCGGCGGCCCCAATACACGCAAACGCGCCGCAGAACGGCGCCCATGCGCAGATCGCCTGGTAAATAGATTACATGCCCCCGCAGCCTGTTGAAGAACAAGATGGGTGTGAACAAGCGCAGCGCCAGCCCAAAAGGACTGGCGCGTTTCTTCGGTCAAAACACTGCGGCGTATGGCTTCCGGGCCTTTGCTCCAGGCCCCGGCAGGAATAGGACGGCCCTGCGTCGCACTTTTTTGATAATCGGGGCCGCTATCCCGCAAAAAGGGGATAGCGGCCTAGGGCGTTACCGTACAAAAAGCTGAGTTACATACACAAACCCCTGCGAATCCGTACATACGCCAACGCCTACCTTGGTCCATTGCGTGCCTAGGATGTTTTGGCGGTGGCCCGTGCTGCTCATAAAGGCGGCCTGGGATTTTTCAACCGTGGCATGGTGGGCGATGTTCTCGCCTACGGAGTTGAAGGCGTAGCCGTGGGAGGTCAGCATCTGCGCGGCGCTGCCATAGGTGGGCGAGTTATGCGCAAAGTAGCCGTTGAGGTACATATCCTCGCTTTTTAGCCGCGCCAACTCGCACAGGGCGGGATCCAGCGTAAGCGCGGAACGGCCGTTTGCCGCCCGATCCTGATTCAGCAAAAGAAATGCATTTTCCTCTTGCGCGCTTATAGAAGGCGTAGTATAATCATCGTCTGTGAAGGGAGGATTTGGCGTTTCATCAGGCTTTTTCGTGGGCTTGACCGTTGGCGTGGGCACAGGCGTGGGAGCCTTGGTTGGCTGTGCGGTAACGGCGGGCGCTGCCGTTGGCGTGGGCGCTTGCGTAGGCTTGGGAGAAGGCGTTGACGTTTCCGCTGGTTCCGGAGTAGGGCTGATTGTGGGCTCGGGCTCCGCCGTAGGCGCTTGCGTAGGCTCGGGGGAGGGCGTTGACGTTTCCGCTGGTTCCGGAGTAACGCTGATTGTGGGCTCGGGCTCCTCTGTGGGCGCTTGCGTAGGCTCGGGAGAAGGCGTAGCGGTAGGCTGCGGGGCCTGCGTGGGTTCGCATACAGGCTTGGTAGGGCACGCGGTTGCCTGAGGAACGCATTGCGTAGCACTGGGAGCGGTGGGTTGACAGATTTGGCTTTGCGTCCCGCAGCCGGTGCTTTGACGGTAAGGCCATCCTGTAAATCCAAATTGGGAGGTAGGTGCGCCGGAAGCAAAGGCGGCGCCGCTTGCCACCAGGTTTCCGGTCAGGAGCAAAAGGGACAGCTTTTGTTTTCCGTTCATTATGGATACCTCCAAAAGAAAAGGATATTCGCCCCAAAGGCGTAATATAATCGTAATAAACTAGAAAAATATTTGCAATCAAATTACCAGTCTATTTCCATGGCAATGTTTCCAAGCGGAAGCAATGTACCCATCAATATGAGGAGGAATCGGCCAATGAAGCTTGTTAAATGCCCGCGCTGTGAATTAAATTATATTCAGGAAACGGAAAAATTCTGCAAGGTGTGCCTGCGGGAAATGAAGGGCTCCCAGGCTGAGGATGACATGGAACTGTGCTCTGTGTGCAACGCCGCTCCCGCCCTGCCCGGACGTGACGTATGCCTGAGCTGCCTGAAGGAAATGAGCGGCAATAGCGGCGATATCAGCGACGACGAGGGAACCCCGATTGTGGATGAAAGCACCATTGGGCTGAATTCCGTGAGTACGATGGATGAAATCATCCCGCAGATTCACGAGGATCTTCCGGAAAATGAGTTTGCCGAAATGGAAGGCGAGCTCTCCCTCGAAAGCGTAATTGAGGATGAGGAAAGCGACGAGAACGACGGAGAGGAAGAACAGGACAACTGAGGTTTGAAACCTAGCGAGGGATGAATGTCGATTTATGCCATTGGCGATCTCCATCTGCCGGGCCACGCGGAGAAGCCCATGAATGTGTTCGGCAGCCATTGGGATCGCCATTTTGAAGTCATCAGTGAGCATTGGCGGCGCATGATCGCGCCCGAGGATGTGGTGCTGATTCCCGGGGATATTAGCTGGGCCATGCAGCTGGAGGAAGCGCTGGACGATTTGCGGGCTATAGCGGCCCTGCCGGGGTACAAGCTGCTTTTGCGCGGCAATCACGATTATTGGTGGAGCTCGCTAACCAAAATTCGCGCGGCGCTGCCTGATGGCATGCAGGTGATCCAAAACGACGCGCTCAAGCTGGACGGGCATGTTTTTTGCGGCACGCGCGGCTGGACGCTGCCCACGTCGCAGCAGGCGTTAGGCGCACAGGATGAAAAGATTTTTCAGCGGGAATTGATGCGGCTGCGTATGTCCCTTGAGCAGGGAAAAAAGCTTGGAGAAGGCGACATTACGGTGATGATGCACTATCCGCCCCTTCTGGCGGATGGGCTTGCCACCCCCTTTACGGAAATTCTGGAGGAATACGGAGTTCAGAGGGTCGTATATGGGCATCTGCATGGCGCGGGCATTAAAATCGCCTTTGAAGGACAGCGCAACGGCATTGACTATGTGCTCACCTCCTGCGACGCGCTGGGCTTTCAGCCAAAGATGATTGTGGAAGAAAAACATTTATGAACTTTTAAAAATCTTTTCTTAATGTTTTTGAAATAAATAAAATGAAAACAAATGTTCTTATCGCTCTCAAATCCTTTTGAAAAAAAGGCTTGAGAGCTTTCTTTTTTTGCCTACAAATTGTGGCGAACGGCAGTTCTCACAAGGCGGGGGTTTTTGTGATGCGTTTGTTTCGTTTTGGAAAAATATAGAAGGTTACATGCGTTGACTTTCCACTAAAAAGTGGAGCATAATGGTGTTACATCCCTAAAAAGGGTGGAAAGTGGAGTTCAAAGGGAGCGGGTGATGGCTGTGGACGAGGAGAAGCGTATGGACAGCCATGCGTCCGCAGAGCCGTCCAAGCCAAAGAAATTCATGTTTTTTGGCAGCTATGACCACTCCATTGACGCAAAGGGACGTATCATTGTGCCCAACGCCTACCGCAAGGCCTTGGGCGAAAGCTTTACCATCACCATTGGCCTGGACGACCGCGCCATTGCGTTGTATCCCGACGAGGCGTTTGAAAAAATGGTGGAGGAGCTCTACGCGCTTAACCGCCGCAAACCCGCTGTGCAAAAGCAGCTGGATCACGTGGCCAAGTTCAGCTATCCCGGCATGCAGGCGGACAACCAGGGTCGCGTGCTGCTGCCGGTAAAGCTGCGCCAGTACATTCTGGGCGATGCGCGCGATGTGGAAATCAGCGGCGCGCTGGATCATATCCGCATTGTGGAAAATGCCGTGGCCGTGGAGGAGGACGCCTACTATAAGGAAAACCGGGAGGAAATCCTCAACGAAATTGCCGACCTTGACAGCTAGGCAGGAAAGGAGATGCAAATATGTCACAATATGAGCCGATGTATGACAGCTACAGCCGCACCGCTCAGGAGCGCTATGTGCCCACACCGCGCATGAGCGTATCCTCCAGCGTGTATTTGCCCGGCAGCGATGTGGATATTCAAACCGGCAGGCTCAAGCCGGATCGCCAGCGCCGCTGCCGCACCCAGGGTAAGCGCCTGGAGATCGAGCGCCTGGAGCGCGAGGAACAAGAGCTGAAGGCCTCCGTCCAGCGCGAAATGAGCAAAGGTGGAACGCGCATCTCCGTGCGTACGGGCATATTGCTGATTGCGGTGCTGCTGTTTGTGTGTGGTATCAGCATCCTGATTCAGCAGGGCACCATTGCGGACAGGCAAAAGGCTGTTAACCGGCTGGAAAGCTCCATAGCGGATTGCCGCAGCCAGAACGCCGCTTTGGAAACGCAGATTGCGGAAGCCTCCGACGCGGCTACCATTTGCTATGCCGCCGCGCGCAACCTCAACATGATTCCCGCGGAATCCGCGGAGGCCATCCATCTGGTGGCGGTAGACACGCGGCCAAAGGCGGCGACGGCGCAGGCCGAGCAGCAGCAGCCCGACGTGCAGGCCGCGCAGACGACGCCGGTTCCCGCGCTCGCCAGCAACTGATTTTGCCGCCGCGCGGCAAATTGGGTCGAAAGCGGCATATCCCTTTTTCAAGGCGCATACATCCCCCATATCAAGCATAATGGGGGATGGAGTATGCCTACCGAGCTGCACATACGCAAAAGGGTTTTCGCACTCTTGATGATGATGGTGTTCCTGTTCACGCTGCTGGTGCTGCGCGTTGCTTACTTGACGACCGCGCAGTCCGCGGCGCTCACGCAAAGAGGCATCCGGCAGTGGACGCGCGAAGGCACCGTGTATGCGCGGCGGGGCAATATCCTGGATACAAACGGGCAAACGCTGGTGGTAAGCGCGACGGCGTATATCGTCAGCGCCGATCCACGCAAGATATCGGACATATCCTTGTTTGCGCAAACGATATGTCCGATTTTGGATTTATCCGAGGAAAGCGTGGCCAAAAAGCTTCAGGATAAGAGCAAGGCTTCCGTGATGCTCAAGCGCCAGGTGTCGCGTGAAACGGCGGACGAGCTGCGCAGGCTTCAGGCCTCGCCCAATGAAGCCCTGGCAAAGGAAATGGCCGCGCTGCTCTTTGACGAGGACGTCAGGCGCGTGTATCCTCGCGGTGCGTTTCTGGTGCAGACGCTGGGACTGACCAATGTGGACAGCGTGGGCCAGTCCGGTGTTGAGCAGCAGTATGAAGCGCTGCTGCGCGGCACCGCCGGGGCAAGCCTGCGCAGCGTGGACGGCAAGGCGCAGTCGATTTATGACAGCGGCAATCTCTATATTGAGCCGCAGGACGGCAATGCGCTCAAGCTGACCATTGACGCCACCATCCAGGAAATCTGCGAGAAGGCGATGCGCGAATGCTACGACGTAAATAAGGCGCAGGCGGTGCATGTGATCGCCATGGATCCCTATACTGGCGCGATCCTGGCCATGTGCTCCAAACCGGATTACGATCCCAACAACCCGCCCCGCGACCAGGCCGATGCGCTGCAAAGGCTGATGCGCATCCGGTTGATCTCGGACGCGTATGAACCGGGCTCCACGTTCAAGATTCTTACCGCCGCCGCCGCGCTGGATTCGGGCGTTACCACGCCCGAGGACAGCTTTTACTGCTCGGCTAAGATCAAGGTGTATGGGGATACCATTCGCTGCTGGGGCAAGCCGCATGGAGCGGAAACCATGGCGCAGGGCCTGCAAAACAGCTGCAACCCGGTGTTTGTGGAGCTTGCGCTGCGCTTGGGCGCGGAGCGCATGTACCAATACCTGCACGCCTTTGGCCTGGGCAGGAAAACGAATGTTGACTTACAGGGGGAGGGAAGTGGTATACTAATACCTGCGAAATCCGTCAAGAATGTAGATTTGGCACGTATTGGTTTTGGGCAGAGCGTGGCGGTAACGCCAATCCAGCTGCTAACGGCGGCTTGCGCCGTGATCAATGGCGGCAGGCTGATGCAGCCCTATCTGCTCAAGGAGGCC
>JALEIQ010000001.1 GCA_022769795.1 Clostridiales bacterium | reverse complement strand
GCTTGTTTTTGCAAGCCTGCTGATATTGCTGCCTGTGCTATGGATGGTTTCCACTTCGTTTAAGGATACGCCCGAGGTTATGAACGGAAAAATAACATGGATTCCGCAGCACTTTACAACGGATGCATATGTACGTATCTTTCAGGAATATCCATTTGCAGATTATTACAAAAGCAGCCTTATTATTACGGCTGTCACAGTGGCCTTTGCCATTCTTTTCGCAGTCCTTGCCGGATATGGCATAACCCGTTTCCGGTTCCCAGGCCATGGCGCGTTTCTTACTTTTCTGCTTATGACGCAAATGTTCCCTTCAATCATGCTGCTGATTCCCTTTTACAAATTGATGAAAGTGGTAGGGTTGAACGATACCTATACGGGCATGATACTGGTATATGTTTCCCATACGATTCCTTTTTGCACCTGGATGATGAAGGGATACATGGAAAGCATACCGGCAAGCCTGGATGAATCGGCTATGATAGATGGATGTGGACGTTTGAGCACCATGATCAAGATTGTGTGCCCTCTGGCCTTGCCAGGTATCGCCGCAACGGCAATCTATGCGATGATTCAGACTTGGAACGAATTTATGTTTGCATCCATCCTTATCAACCGCGAAACGCTCAAAACCCTTCCTGTGGGCATTGGACAGTTGAACGGTTATTACCGAATCCAGTATAATGACCTTATGGCCGCGTGCTTTACGGCGAGCCTGCCCATTTTAGTAATGTATGTTTTAATGCAGAAGTATTTTATTGCAGGCCTTACCGCCGGAGCAGTAAAAGAATAGTTTTCAGTTCAGGAGCATTGAGTGTATGGATGATTTGCTAAATAATGTTCGCACGGAATCGTCCCCTTCGCAGCTTAGAATTACAGACATGCGCTTTGTAGATCTCTATCAGGCGCCTATGCACTGCATTCTGGTGCGGATTGATACAAACCAAGGCATTAGCGGCTTTGGCGAGATACGCGATTTTGGCAGCCGTACCTATGCGGCCATGCTAAAAGGCCGTATTTTGGGTGAAAACCCATGCAATGTGCAGCGACTGTTCAGACGCATCCGGCAGTTTGGAGGCCCTGGGCGGCAGGGAGGCGGCGTGAGCGGTATAGAGATGGCGTTGTGCGATTTGGCCGGAAAGGCTTATGGTGTACCGGTATACCAGATGCTAGGGGGAAAATATCGCGACTCTGTGCGCGTTTACTGCGATTTGGGACGGCATCCCAGGCAGCCGATGACCGGCCATGGAATGGGGCTGGAGCTCAAACGCCATATGGATGAAGGCTTCACCATGGTCAAGTGTATTCTGGGAGTTGAAAACGTACAGATGCTTTACCCGGCTGAGCCGGTTTTATCCGGCATGCCTGGCTTTGTGGAAGCATTGGTGCAGGCGCGCAAACGTCACATGCTGTATACGGACGCTAACTACAGTGCAGACCCGCAGGGCAGCCTATGGGAGCGTAACCGCATGTATGAGCTGTTTAACAAGCAGCATCCTTATACGCTTACTCGCATTACCGAGCATGGCCTGGACCGGTTCGAGGAGGAGGTTGCCGCAATACGCGACGTTATCGGCTTCCAAACGCCGCTGGCAATCGATCATCTGGGGCACATTAACCTTGAGGATGCGGCGCGCCTGCTGCGCCGCCTGGAAAAATATAACCTCGCATGGGTGGAAGACCCGTTGCCATGTACATTTGTTGAGGAATACAAGCGGCTTTCCAGCATGACCTGTACCCCAATGGCTACGGGAGAGGACTTATATTTGAAGGAGGGGTTCTACCCGCTTTGCAGAGAACGGGCCGTTCCGATTATCCATCCGGACATTTGTTCCTGCGGCGGTGTGTATGAGTTGCAGCGAATAGGCGATATGGCGCAGGAACATCATGTTGCGATGGCCTGTCATATGTGCGAAACGCCAGTAGCGGCGCTTGCCACAGCGCATGTAGGGGTTGCCACTGAAAATATGCTTGCCATGGAATTTAACGCCCCTGACGATCCATGGTGGAACGATATCATTGTTGGAGGACCAAACCCGGTTATCCAAAAGGGCATGATAACTCCATCGGAGAAGCCGGGGCTTGGCTTTGATACGCTTAACGACGAGGTGCTGGAAATGCACCGGCTGCCCCACTCCAAGGAGATATGGGCCTCTACTGAAGAATGGAATGCAGAATATTCTAACGACCGTTTGTGGAGTTGAGCTTTGGAGAGAGCAGCGCAAATTATGATGGGAGGATTGCCGCATGAAGTTTGTGATGTCACATAACAATATCAATGTTACTGATTTGAACCGCAGCATGGCATTTTATAAAAAAGCGTTAAACCTACAGGAAGCCAGAGAAAAGCGCGCAGAGGACGGCAGCTATGTTATCAAATTTCTGACGGATGGCGAATCGCGTCATGAACTGGAACTGACATGGCTTCGGGATCACCCTCAGGCATATGACCTGGGAGAAAATGAGATCCATTTGGCTTTTGACACGGATGATTACGAAAGCGCGCATCAACTGCATGCCGGAATGGGGGCTATTTGCTACGAGAATCCCAAGATGGGTATCTATTTTATTGCTGACCCTGACGGATATTGGATTGAGATCGTCCCAATGAGAAAATAAGAGTTTGGCGGCCAATGCTTTGAAACGGCAAGCTATGGATGCGCGACCCATAAGGGGAGTATAGCCTCCGTTGCTCGCTCCCTTTGCGGCGCAGCGCTTTCGGGCGAAGGACGTGCCAAACCAACAGAGCTGGCGTGTAGCCTTGGGTTTTAGCGATACTCCGATGAGAGGGAGGCCGTTGGCCTCCCTCTCAGACTATTTCCCTAACCGATAAACAATTTTGCGAATCGCGGATACAGAAAGAAAATACTTCTGCGCAAGCATATCCAGCGAAGCGCCTGCTTGGGCCTCGCTTGCGATTTGGCGGTTGCGCCGCTCAAGCTCCTCCCGGTAACCGGATAGCTCTCCCCAACGCTTGCGCTCCTTTTCGGGCGCGGGAACATAGAGGTATCCTCCCTGGATATAGCGCTGTAGCTGGCGAAATAACCCCGGCGGCAGAAGAAATTTGGCGTTTTGATATTTCATGCGGGCTCTCCTCCTTGCGTTTTGGCGTAGGGGGCAAAGCCGGCATGCCCAGCGACTATTGTTTCTCCATGCAAGCGTCGCTGCGAACCGGCTTTGCATGGAGCCCCGCTTCGTTTCTTTTTTCCACCGGTTCCATCTCCTTTTGAACGCTCAAGCGTTAATGCTGATATTTTTCAAGGGAAAACTGCGTCAGCTCCGTTAGGTCATGTGAACCGGCGCGGCGCGTTGTAAGCTCGTTAAGCTTGAGCTGCGCGCTCTCAAAGGCCTGCTCGGGCGTTTCCTGGCCGTTGATGGCGGCCAGCAAATGGTTGCCAAGCACAGCCTCAAACACAAACTGGGTTAGATTGCTGCCGGAGAAGGCCGGGATGGGCCTGCGAGTGCCAAAAAGAATGTTGCTTTGCAGCTGCGCAAGCCAGGGATAGGTGTCCAGAATTTCCCGGTGCTCATATACGCAGCGGCAGGCGGAAATGCCGCCCAGCATCACCAGCTCGGGGGCGATTTCCTCGCCTGTGGCCCAACGAACAAACTCGTATGCCTCCAAAGGCTGCGCGCAGTGGCGGCTGATGCACAGCGAGCCGCCGCCCAGCAAGGGATGCTTGCCCGGCACGGTGGCGAAGCCGATTTCCATGCCGATGTTGGCGCTTTGGGTTCGCACAAAATGCGAGGCGTGGTTCGCAAATACCACCGCCATAGCGGTTTGGCCGTTTACAAAGTCCTGGGCGATCTGGCTCCAGCTAAACGTTGGAACGGGGTTCACATATTTGGAAAAGGCGATGTAGTCCTTCAGGGTTTTAAGCGCCGTGGGGGTCAGCAGGTTCAGGCAGCCGTTGCCGCAGTAGGAAAGGCTTCCGGCGGCTAGCAGCCTGGGCAGATATTCGGAAGCGACGGAGATTGGGCGGGCGGGGGCCAACGTAGAGCCGTACAGGATGGGGGAATCCGCCCGATAGGCCCTGGAAAAGAAACGCGCGATGGCGTCAAACTCCTCATAGGTTTCCGGCACGCTTAACTGCCGCCCGGTCTGCTCGTAAAAGGCGCGGCTTTGGCCCATGTTTTCAAAAATATCCTTTTGATAAAACAGCATCTGAACCGCCACGTCAAAGGGCAGGGCGTAGGGACGGCCCTCCACGTCGGAAAACTCGTTTCTAAGGCCTGGGAGCAGATGGCTGTAGGCGGAGGCGATATCGCTGTCCAGCTCGTCCAGCGGGCGGAACAGGCGCGTTGCCAGAAAGGATAGATGGGAGGGATCCAGGCGTACCACGTCCCACCTGTCCGCATGGGGCGAAACCATTTCCGCGAGCACCTGATCGATGCTTGCGGTGTGCAGCTCAACGGGTATGCCCGTGCGGTGGGTGAAA
>JALEIQ010000294.1 GCA_022769795.1 Clostridiales bacterium | reverse complement strand
GGGCAGAATGTTGTCGAAGGCGGGCTTGAGGGTGGGGGATTCCAGCACGGGGCGCAAGAAGCCCAGGCCAAACACCCCCAAAGCAATGACCAGCGTGGTAACAATGGAGCTGGAAGCGATGGCGATGGTGGAGATCGCCTCCCCCTCCTCGCTGCCGGGACGCACCTTGGCAGCCTCCATGGCGTTGAGCGCGCAGGGCACCTTCAGGCTGGTGAGGCTGCCTGTTACAAAGCCCAGGTAGGAGCCGCCCGTGCCCAGCATGGGCACAAAGGTGAACACCTCAATAATTCCCACCGTCCAGTACATGGGCGCAACGCCCAGCAGCGATTTGAGCACCGCCGTGAGCGGGGGCCAGGCATTGTAGTAGCAGCAGATGGCAACGGGTACCAATACCATCAGCAAAAGCGCCGTACCCGTCCATATACGCCCGTAAACATGCACGCTTTGCTCATAATCCGATGTGTTGACCACTTGATTCTTTTTCATACCAGCCGCCTCCTTACGCCATCAGGGCCGTTACGGGAATACTCAGCGCCATGGCGCACAGCATGCATAGCGGCAGCGCGTATTGCTCCAGCCAGGTCATTTTGCATACCTTTATCAGCAGGCCGCATACGGCCATCAGCAGCGCGGAAATCAGGGCGACCACGATGGGAATAAAGCCCGGCAGGCCGGTGCGGATATCAGCAAACAGCATGCCGACGAAGGCGCTCACCATGCCCAGGAACAGGCTGTCCATAACGATTACGCCCCAGCGCTTGTCCTTGCCGGTGATGGAGCGCATGCCGCTGCGGATGCGCTTGAGGCCAAAGAGAATCAGCACGATGCCGGAAATGATGCCCAGCGTCATCGTCCAGGCGATGGTAGAAAACACCTGCGGATCGGTGATGGTTTCCTTGACGGACGCGCCCATGGTGGCGGCGGCGATGCTGGCGGCGGGCAGCTCATAGGTGACGGCTCCCAGCACGCTCAGCCTGAGCCAGGGGAAGGGCAGGCCCAGGAAGTTGCTTAGCGTGATTACGCCCACAAGGATGGAAATGGCTGGCGCAACGGAGAACAGCGCGCTGGAAAGAATGGTTTTGCGCACGGTGGCGCTGGAAATACCGAGCTGAATGGCCCGCTTTCGGGCCTTGACCATGAAAAAGACCGACTGCGCAACGACGAAAACAACGATGATGCCTGAGAGAATGTAGAGAAAGGAATCGTTGACGGAGAAGGGCATGGGATACCTCCTTTGCAGAATGATTGCTTCGCTGCGATACGGAAAAGACGCGTAGCGTTTCAGCGGAACACGCTCATTATACGCTCAAAAAGCCCGGGACTCAACCGGTTTTTGGAACGCGCGCCGGGAGGCGCGCTGATTCTTCAGCAAATCTCCAGAATCAATACAGCGTGAATCCAGACAGGCAGGCTATACTTGGGGCATCCCCTATGGAAGAAAGGAAGGATGGATATGAAAAAGGCTCTATGGACGATTCTGCTGCTTACGCTGGCGCTCACGCTTTGTGCGGCAGCGCAGGCGCAAACGACGGGCGTTGCGGTGGATGGCAAGGTGTATACCTTTACGGGTGGGGAGGGAACCTACAAAGCGGATGGGAAAACCTTCATCATTGGTGCGGAAACGGTCACCATTCAGGAGGCGGGAAAGCCCGACCGGGTTTTGAAAACCGTGAACGCACAGGACGCGGAGAATGTGCGGGACGATGCGGCTGTTTTTATTGAGCAGGGCACGGAATGCACTACAGCGGTTTCTACGGAATGCACCGAATCCGCCGCCGGCGGGGAAAGCGATGCCGATACGGAGCTGTTTGTGCCCTATGCGGAATTTGGCTTGCGCTACGACGCGGCAAACGACGCGCTGTACTATCAGGGGCAGCGGGTGCGCATTTTCGAGGATTCCTATCCGCTGGACGGCCAGGTCTGCGCGGGAATCGAGCATGTGGATCCGCTGGGAACGGTGGATGTGAAGGCGCAGCGCGATTTATCCGCCAAAGCTTACAATGCAGACGGTTCGTTTGATCCCTCTGGTAAGCTTGTT
The DNA here is from genome assembly GCA_022769795.1 of Clostridiales bacterium. Lineage (GTDB taxonomy): Bacteria > Bacillota > Clostridia > Christensenellales > Aristaeellaceae > Limiplasma. The sequence continues at coordinate 11,923 of JALEIQ010000294.1, read as the reverse complement.
GGGCTATATGCGTTGACGGACGAGGAATTTGAAGCCCGGCTTTTGGGCTGGGTGAAGCCTGCGCAGGAAGCAGCCACGGAGGGCTATGGAATGACGGGTGAGGAGAAACAGCAGTTTTTTGCGCCCTACGCCGCCTTCGGCCTCTCCTATGACGCGGAGGCGGATGCGCTGAGCTATCAGGGAAAGCGGGTACGCCGGTTCACGGATATTCGTCAAAGCAACGGCGAACCGCTGGAGGGCGGCTCCTTCCAGGGGGTGATGACCCACATTGCCCAGGAGGACGGCGAGATTGATGTGGAAACCACCCGTGACTTTACAAGGCTTGATGCGGCCGGGGAGGGCACGCTGATTGGCATGACGGTGAAAGAGGTGCGCTGAATAAGCTGCCTGCGGGCCCGGCTTCGGCCGGCTCCGCAGGCATTTCATGTTTTTGGAAAACTTCAGAAAAAATCCAGATAGGTATGCTATACTGATGCCAAAGGAGGCATACCTTATGTACCGAATTTTAATCGTAGAGGACGATTCCGATATATCCGAGCTGCTAAGGGCATGGCTGGGCGAAGCCGGTTATCAGACGGTCGAGGCCGGGGACGGCCTGAAGGCCCTTGAGGTCTTTGAGGCGGAAAGCTTTGATTTGGTGCTGCTTGATGTAATGCTGCCCAAGCTGGATGGCTTTGGCGTGTGCGAATGGATACGCAAACGTTCCAGCCTGCCGGTGATTATGCTGACGGCGCTTGACGGCGAGGCCGAGCAGCTTCGCGGCTACGACCTTGAGGTTGACGATTATGTTGCCAAGCCGTTTTCGATGCCCGTGCTGCTGCGCAAGATCGCGGCGGTTCTTCGGCGGTGCCACGGCGACGGCGGCAGCCGGAATCTTCTTCGTTACCGCGATTTGACGCTTGATTTGGACGCGTATATCGCCATGCGGGACGGAAGGGATTTGCAGTTGACCGCCCGGGAATTTGAATGCCTGCGGGAGCTTATGCAAAACCAGGGCCGGGTGATGACCTACCAGATGCTTATCAACCGCATCTGGAATTATGACTATATGGGCGATGAGCGGGTGATATACAGCCATATCAAAAATTTACGCCGCAAGCTGGATGCGGATTACATCCAAACCGTAAGAGGGGTGGGTTACCGTGTCGACAAGGCTTAAAAGCAGCCTGACGCTGCGCATCTTCCTGATTACCAGCGCGCTGCTGATGGCGGCCTGCGTCGTTACCTACGGCGCGATTGCCTATCTTACGCCAATCTCCTACACGGCCCTGCTGGAGGAAGAGCTCAATCGTGAAACAGACGCGCTGCTCATACGGCTTTCCGAAAGAAATATCGATGAGAGCGCGGGCCTATTGGAGGAATTTGCAAGAAAAACGGGCGCGGATATGCGCCTGACGGACGAATATGGACGAATCCTGTATGATACGGTTCAAACTTCTACCGAAACGCCGTTAGCCGAAAATACCGCTGCCGCCGTGGAAGGCACCTGCAGCGTAAACGAGCTGCCGGACGAAAGCGTGAATGTGTATACGTTCGAGGAAACGGAGATTTCCGCCGAAACGGCAATCGCACAGGACAGCGTCGAACAGGCAGCCGTTATAGAGGGTTACGTGCGCCTCGCAATCAGTCGGGAATTCAGGTTTCAGGACGGAACGGGCGCCGTTCTGGCCGTGCAGGGAGGGCGAAAGGCGATCAATCAGGCGGCGGAGGCCATGAAACAGACGCTTCCGTTTTTGCTGTTGGCAATCGCGGGTATCTCCCTGCTGGGCTCCTTTTTCTATGCCCGTTTTATCACGGCCCCCATCATTTCCCTCAGCCATATCGCCGGGCGAATCGCTGTGTTTGATTTTAAGGCGCGCTGGCAAAACACGCGCGCCGATGAGATCGGCACGCTGGGCGATAGCCTGAACCGGCTGTCGGACAATCTGTCCGGAACGCTATCCAAGCTGGAAAAGGCCAATGAGAAGCTACAGCGGGATATTGAACGGGAACGGGAGATGGACAGGCAGCGCCTGGCCTTCTTCTCGGCGGCTTCTCACGAATTAAAAACGCCGGTGACCATATTGAAGGGGCAGCTTAGCGGGATGCTGGCGCAGGTGGGCGTATACCGCGACCGAGAAAAGTATCTGGCGCGCGCGTTTGAGGTTACGGGCCGAATGGAGGGCCTGATTAAGGAGATTCTTACCATAAGCCGGATTGAATCCGGCAGCTTTTCTTTGGACGCGGCGGAGATTGACCTGGGAGAAATGATGAAGGAGCAATTGGCGTTGGATGAGGAACTGATTGAGCATAAAAGAATGCTGCTTGACGCGCAGATCGCCCCCAATGTAACGGTTCGCGGAAGCAAAAGCCTTCTGGCCAACGCGCTGGACAACGTCCTGATGAACGCCATACTGTATTCTCCCTCCGGCGCTTCCATTCGCGTGCGGGTATGGGATTGCGCTTTCAGCGTGGAAAACACGGGAGCCAGCATTCCCCAGGAGGCGCTTGAACGGCTGTTTACGCCCTTTTATCGCGTGGAGCAATCGCGGAACCGGAAGGACGGCGGCAGCGGGCTGGGGCTATATCTGGTTAAGAGCATCCTAAAGCTGCACGGCGCGTCCTGCGGCATGGAAAACACGGAGAAAGGCGTTTGCTTCACAGCGCGCTTCAAACAGAAGGAGGGGGAGGCAGGAACGGAAAAAACAGAAGGGCTCAGTTCTCGTCCTGAGCGTCGTTTAGGAGAATATCCAGCATCCGCTGAGGGTGATTCAGGAAGCTGCGCATAACGATATAGTGCTCCGTTTCAGTATAGCTGCAAGGATGAACGCCCTGCCCGTCAAGCTGATAGACCGTCGCGCCGGGGCAGGCCATCAGCATGGGGGAATGCGTGGCGATGAGAAATTGAGAGCCCGCTTCAGCCAGCGCATGGATGCGCGCAAGCAGCGCCATCTGCCGCGTTGGCGACAGGGCGGCCTCGGGCTCGTCAAGGATATAGAGGCCATTTGAAGAAAAACGCTCGTTGACCAGCGTTAAAAAGCTTTCGCCATGCGACTGGGCATGCAGCGAAATGTCGCCATAGCAGCTTAACGCCTCGGGGCCCAGGCCGTCCAAATAGCTGGCAACATTATAGAAGCTCTCCGCACGAAGGAAAAAGCCGTCGCCGGGCATGCGCACGCCCTTTGTAAGCAGCAGGCAGGAGGCCAGCGTGGAGTGCGTTTCGGCAGTAGAAAACCGGAAGTTTTTGCCGCCGCCCTCCGCGTTAAAGCCAAAAGCGACGGCGATGGCTTCCAGCAGGGTGGATTTGCCGCTCCCGTTTTCTCCAACCAAAAAGGTAACAGGGCGCTCAAAGCTTATCCCGCTTTGCTCCAGGCACGCTACAACCGGCAGGCGCTTGAGGTAGGAGGAAGGCTGAACGGGAGATTTGAGCGATACTTTTCGCAGAAACAGCTTATTCATCTTTATCGCGTGCACACCCGGTGCGCAAGATAAAACGCTTTCAGCTCCGCGCGCACATCCGGCGGAAGCGCGGCCTTTGGCACGCCGCGCACAGCTCCTTCCAGGGCCAGCAAACGGTGGATGCAGGCGGAGGGGTCGAAAGCCTGAATGCGCAGCCAGGCTTCCCTGGCCCCAAGCGCGCATAACTCCTCGCTGGTTTGGATGCCCGCCGCGTTTAGCTGTTTTTCAACAACGGGGCCGATGTTTGGCAATTGGGATAGTTCTCCCATAAAATTCGCCCTCCCTATGCATGTGAAGCGCCCGAAGGCGTATCGCAGTCGTAAACGGTTTTCATCAAAAGAGAAAAGCGCCCGCCCGCTCCAAAGCGGACGGGCCGTTAACGCCGGGCGCATCACTGGCCAGGCTGTAATGAGGTATGGCGTTACAGCCTTTCCACATGATCGCTGGTGACGATGGCGTGCAAAAGCTTGCAGGCGGGCGTTTGCTCGCTGCCGATGCAAATAAGGCGCTGGATGGCCGCGGAGGCTTCCCGGGCGCTGGCCTCGTCCTTGGCGTATACGGTGGCCAACGCCTCGCCAGCCTGGATGGGCTGACCGATGCGCTTGTGAAGCACAAAGCCAACGCTGGGGTCGATGACGTCGGTCTTGAACTTGCGGCCCGCGCCCATGGCCTGCGCCGCGTTGCCAAGGCCGATGGTATCCATGTGATGCACATAACCGGAGCAAAGCGCGGGTACGTCGCGCACAATCTTGGCCTGCGGCAGCTTGGTTACATCGTCGCAGCAGGCGGGGTCGCCGCCTTGGGCGCGGATCATTTTGCGCAGCGTTTCAAGGCCCCTGCCGCTTTGGAGCGCTTCCATCAGCTTTTGCTTGGCTTCCGCCACATCCGCGGCGGCGTCCGCCAGCACCAGCATACGTGAGCCCAGCTCCAAAGAAATTTCCAGCAGCGGGCCGGTTACACGGCCGGAAAGCACGTCGATGGCCTCCTTCACCTCCAGGGCGTTGCCCACATGGCTTCCCAGAGGCTCGCCCATATCGGTGACCAGGGCCATCATGCGGCGGCCTGCGTCGCAACCGATGCGCACCATCGTCTGCGCCAGCTCAATGCTGGCCTCAACCGTCTGCATAAGCGCGCCAGCGCCGGTTTTCACGTCCAACACAATGGCCCGCGCGCCGCTTGCCAGCTTTTTGCTGACGATGCTGGAGGCAATCAGCGGGAGACTGTCCACAGTCGCGGTTACGTCGCGCAGGGCGTAGAGCGTTTTATCAGCGGGAGCCAGATTTTTGGTTTGGCCGATCACGGCCAGCCCAATCTCGCTTACCTGCTTGAGGAAGGCTTCCTCGCTGATTTCCACGCTCAGGCCGGGAATGCTTTCCAGCTTGTCCAGCGTGCCGCCGGTATGGCCCAGCCCGCGCCCGCTCATTTTGGCGACGGGCACTCCGCATGCGGCCACCAGAGGCGCCAGCACAAGGGTGGTGGTATCGCCCACGCCACCCGTGGAGTGCTTATCCACCGGCACGCCGTGCAGGGAGGAAAGATCGCATACATCGCCGGAATGCGTCATGGCAAGGGTAAGCTGCATGGTTTCCTCACGGGTCATGCCGTTAAGACGAATGGCCATCAAAAGGGCGGCGAGCTGATAATCGGGAATGCTGCCGTCAGCCGCTCCGTTTACAAAAAAGCGGATTTCTTCCTCGGAAAGTACATGCTTTGTTTTCTTCTTTTCGATAATCTCTACCATGTTCATAATACCGAACCTCCATTGTAAAATAGCGAGGGGCCGCGCATCGCAAGTGGCGGCCCCGGCGGCTTTTCGTGCGGCTTACTGAATGATAAGGCGGCCGCAGTTTTCGCATTCTATGTATTTGGCGTCACTTTTGAACTTGCGCAGGGTGACCTGCGGCAGGCTCATGTTGCAGCCGCCGCACTGATCTCCGTACAGCCTGGCCACGGGGGGAATACAATGCTTTTTAATCACGGCGTATTTTTCAAGCAGGGTCGGGTCAATAGCCTTGGCCTTTTCCTGCGCCTCCAAGCGCTTTTGCTCAAGCTGCTTCATTTGCTCCTTGTACTCCGCTTCATAGGCCACCTTTTGCTGGTCGTACTGGGCCTTCACGCGCGCATATTTTACGCGGATGTCCTTTTCCATGCGGTCGCGATCCGCCGCGTCCTTTTGGATGCGCTTCATTTCCTGCTCGTAATCGCCAAGATCGGAAAGAAGCTTCTGCGCGTCGCGGTTCAGGCTTTGCGCCTGCTGCAAATCAGCCGGGGGCGCGGACTCCATACGCTTTTGCAGCGCGGAAAGCTGATCCTCAATGCGGGTGATCGCAACCTTAATCACATCCACGCGATCCACCATTTCAGCTACTTCCTGCTCCATACGCTTGACGGCGCTTTGCTGCTCCACCAAAAATTCGCGGTTCTTTTTCAACGCAATGCGGGTGGGGCTGCGTTTGATCTCGGTTTCAAACGCGTCCGCGGCCATGTCGGCCTGCTGATACAGCCATAGCAACTCGGTCTGTTCCATGGGGTACCTCCTTGTGGGTCGTAGGGGAATGCCTTTTAGAAGGCAAGAAGCGCGCCCGGATAAGGGGCGTTGGCGTGCAGCATGGCGCGGACAGGTTCATCCGCCTGCGCCATATCTGCCAGAAAGCGTTCATAAAGAGCCGTTACGCCGGGCAACTCGGTAGGAAAGTGCCCCGCGTCGTACACGGCAAGGCCACGGGCGCATGCGTCCAGCAGCTCGTGGTGGCGGATTTCACCTACCACAAAGGCCTGCGCGTCCATAGAAGCGGCCAGGGCGCCGCCTTCGCCATAAGCGCCGCCCGCCACGGCGACGCGGGAAAGCGGCTCGGACAATGGGCCAAACCGCCGCGCCCGGATGTGCAGCCGTTCGGCGATCAGGCTATCGAAAGCATCCGCGGAAAGAGGCTCGGGCAGCTCTCCGACGCGCAAATAATCATCCGCGCGAACAACGCCGCGCAAGCCCAGCGCCTGGGCCAGCGAATCGCTGACGCCGCCGGAAGCCTTGTCCCAGTTTGTGTGCGCCGCAATCACGCTGACGTGGGCACGGGCCAGCAGGCATAAGGTACGGCCCTGCGGCCCGGTATAGTCTATGCGCTTGAGCGCGTGAAAAATGAATGGATGGTGCGTAACAATCAGTTCCGCGCCAACGCTTACCGCCTCCCGCGCCAGTTTCTCCGTCACATCCATCCCAAACAGGACGGTATGAACCTGGGCTTCCGCGTCGCCCATGAGCAGGCCCACATTGTCAAAGTCCTCCGCGCTTTCAAAGGGAGCCAGGGCGTTAAGCCAGTCCAAAACCTGCCGGACGTTCACACGGTATTCCTCCTTACTCGCTTGAGGGCTGCTCATAGCGGCGCAGGCAGGCCTCAACGTAGGAAAGCTCGCGCACAGAATGGGCGAGCCTTTCGGCGTCCTTTTGAAGCCGCGCTGCCCGCATGGCCTCAATTTCCTGCGTAAGCAGGCGCTTGCGCCGCTTGAGCACCGCTAGCCAGCCTGGCGGGCATTCGCGCATAAGCACGGGACCTAGCAGACATTCCACCTCCGTATAGGCGGGCTCATTCTTCTGAGCGGGGGTGCAGCGCATGAGCACATAATCCCGACCCGAATCGTGAACGACGGCCTCCTGGCGAATGCGGTACCCAATTTGGCAAATCGTTTCGCGCACTAGTGGCAGCGCGGTATGCGCGCCCAGCACAAGCGCCGCTCCACGCAGCCGGGGCCGCCCTCGCCGCAGGATGCCGCTTAGCGTATCGCCGCCCATACCCAGGATAAAAGCAAGGTCTACGGCGCTGCCGCCCAGCGCGTCCAGGCCGTCCGCGACGGCAAAGGTTACACGGTCATTCAGGCCGAGCCTCGCGATCAGCCCGCGTGCCTTTTCCAGCGAGCAAGGGCTGATATCGGCAACCAAGGCGTGCCGCGCATGGTCGTTTAGCAGCATGGCGGCGCTTAAACGGCCATGATCCGCGCCGATATCCGCGAAGGAATCCACCCGGCCCGCAAGCGCCATAGCGGTGGAAAGCCGCCCGTCCAATATGGGCGCGCGGCGCGGGTTTTCAGCCTTAGTCAAGGTAATCCTTCAGCTTCTTGGAGCGGCTGGGATGGCGCAGCTTACGAAGCGCCTTTGCCTCGATTTGGCGAATGCGCTCGCGCGTGACCTTGAACTCGCGACCAACCTCCTCCAGCGTGCGCTGGTGCCCGTCGTCCAGGCCGAAGCGCAGGCGGAGCACCTTTTCCTCACGCGGGGTGAGGGTATCCAGCACGTCCAAAAGCTGCTCCTTCATAAGCGTAAAGCTGGCGGCTTCCGCGGGAGCGGGCGCGTCGTCGTCGGGGATAAAGTCGCCCAGATGGCTGTCCTCCTCCTCGCCGATGGGGGTTTCCAGCGAAACGGGCTCCTGCGCGATTTTGATGATCTCGCGCACCTTGCCCTCGCTGATGTTCATCACCTTGGCGATTTCATCGGGCGTGGGCTCCCGCCCGTATTCCTGCAAAAGCTGGCGGGATACGCGGATGAGCTTGTTGATGGTTTCCACCATATGCACGGGAATGCGGATGGTGCGGGCCTGATCGGCAATGGCGCGGGTAATGGCCTGACGAATCCACCAGGTGGCGTAGGTGGAGAACTTGTAGCCCTTGCGGTAGTCAAACTTGTCCACCGCCTTAATCAGGCCCAAGTTGCCCTCCTGAATCAAATCCAAAAACAGCATGCCGCGCCCAACGTAGCGCTTGGCAATGGAAACAACCAGGCGCAGGTTGGCCTCGGTAAGCTTCTTTTTGGCTTCTTCGTCACCCTGCTCCATGCGCTGGGCAATCTCGATTTCTTCTTCGGCGGTGAGGAGGGGCACCTTGCCGATCTCCTTTAAATACATGCGAACCGGGTCGTCAATGCTGATACCCTCTGGCACGCTCAGGTCAATTTGCTCGGGCTCGACCAGTTCCTCCGGGGGAACGGGATCGAACTCAGCAACCACGTCTACGCCCATATTTTCAAGGGTTTCGTAGATCGTGTTCATTTGTTCGGCGTCAATCTCCAGCTCCATAACCTGGTTGGCGACCTCGTCCCGGGTAATGGTGCCCTTGGTTTTGGCGCCTTCGTATAGTTCGTTGAGTTTCAGCTTAATTGCTTCCGTTGACTGATTTTGACTCAACTTTCTCACTCCTTCATATGCGCAGAGGGGTTCTTCAGGTTGGATAGCTGCTTGGAAAGCGCGAAGGCTTCCTCAAGCGTAAGCGTGGCGGCGGGCTGCTGGTCGATTGCCTTTTCCACGCGCTGATGCCACAGGTTTTTGCGGGATTCCTGAGCCATCCGCATCAGATGCTCATCGTCAACGTCAGTATTGATGCTGAGAATGTCGCCCACAAGGGCGCGTCCCTGCTCGTCCGGCTGACGCTCCATTAGGGAAGCTGCGCTTTCGCCAGCAAGAAGCGCCTCACAGAAAGAACGTAACAAAGGGTCCTCAAATTCCTCGGGTGAAACGCTGCCTTTGGGCAAACGACCGGTTGCAAGCACGGCAAGCAGCGTGCGCGCCGCCCAGTCCACCGCGGCAACTTCCTTCGCCTTTTGAGAGAAGCCTTCTCGCCTTGGCGCCGGCGGATGCGAAGCCGGAGGCGCAACGCCAATTTGCTGCATAAGCACAGCCCGGTCAAAACCGGTTTCCAGCGAAAGCCGCTTCACATAGTTGTCAAGCTCCACAGGTTCCTTTACGCTGCGCAAAATTGCGGCGCAGGCCTTGGCATACTCGGTGCGGCCCTCCTCTGTACTCATATCATGCTGCTCCTTTTTGCGCAGCATACGGTACTGCACGCCGCTGATAGGCTTTAAGGCATAAAAAGCCTCCAGGCCCTCCTGACGGATAAACTCGTCGGGATCCAGCCCTCCGGGAAAATCCAGCACGCGCACAGGCACGTTTTCCGCTTCCAGCACCTCAAGCCCGCGCAGAATTGCCTTTTGGCCAGCGCGATCACCGTCGTAGGCAATATAAACCTCCGGGGCGAAACGGTGCAAAAGCCGTGCCTGGTCAGGGGTGAGGGCCGTGCCCAGGGTGGCGGCAACGCCCTCCACTCCATATTGGGAAAGCGCCACCACATCCATGTACCCCTCCACCAAAATAACCCTCGTGAGCCCTCTTGCCTTGCGCAGCAGGTTGGCTGCGAAAACGGTATACCGTTTGTTGAAGGCCGGGGTATCGGAGGTGTTGAGGTACTTGGGCATTACATCGCCCATGGCGCGGCCGCCAAAGCCCAGCACATTGCCGTAAGCGTCGATGATGGGGAACATGGCGCGATTGCGGAACATGTCAAAAACGCGATCCTCGCGCCTGATAAGCAGTCCCGCCTGCAAAAGCTCCTCCTGGGTAAAGCCTTCCTGCATCAGCTTTTTGCCCACGCCTGCCGAAGGCAGGGACGCGCCTATGCCAAAGCGGCGAATGACGGCGTCGCTCAGGCCGCGCTTTTGAAGATAGTTAAGGATGTGCGCGCCCTCCGGCTGCCAGAGATACTGATGATACAATCGTGCGGCCGCCTTGTTTGCCAGGTAAATGCGCTCCTTGAGCGAACGGCGTTTTTCGTAGGCAGGATCGTTTTGCATCTCGGGCAGGGGCATGTGAAGCTGGTCAGCCAAAAAGGCGACCGCCTCAGAAAAGGATAGCCGCTCGATATCCATTACAAACTGGATAACGCTGCCGCCTGCCTTGCAGCCGAAGCAATGGTATACCTGCTTTTGGGCGTCCACCGAAAAGGAGGGAGCAGTTTCGTTGTGAAACGGGCACAGACCAACATATCTATGCCCGTTCTTCTTCAACTGCACGTATGAGCCGACCACCTTAACAATATCGGCGCGCGCCCTCAGTTCATCCAGCCATTGCGGCGGGTACCTTCCAGCCATGCGTTGCTTCACCCACTCCTATTGATTCGCCGTCATCGCTTGCATTCCTGCCATTGGTTCAACAATTTCCGACAAGTCCTTTCGGAATGCGTATGCGCTTAACGCTTGGCAAAGGCGTTTGGCACAAACAGCTCGCAGAACTGATCGATGGCGTAACGGTCCGTCATGCAGCCCACAAAGTCGCACACGGCGCGCTCCGCGCCTTCGGTGTAGACAATTTCCAGATACTCCGCTGGCAACTGCTCGGGATGGGATAAATAATGCTCAAAAAGAGCGGTAACGATATAGTCGCAGCGCTCCTCCTCCTTTTTGCGCCAGCCGTCATGATATACATAATCAAACAGGAAGGAGCGCAGCTCGTCGCTGGCCTGGCGGATTTCCTCGGACATGCGCACGTAAGGCTGATCCTGCGAGGTGTTTACGATGTCCAGAATCATGGTATTGATGCGCTCCCCGTGCGTATGCCCCAGCACGTTCAGGCAATGGCGCGGAAGCTCGAAGGGCTTGAGGATACCGCCGCGAATGGCGTCGTCAATATCGTGGTTGATATAGGCGATACGGTCGGCCCGGCGCACGCACCAGCCCTCCAGCGTCATGGGCTCGTCCTCGCCGGAATGGTTGCGGATGCCGTCCAGCGTTTCCCGGCAAAGGTTCAGCCCCTTTCCGTCGTTTTCCAGCCTTTGGGCCACGCGCAGGCTTTGCACATTGTGCTTGAAGCCGCCTGGCATAAGCTTGTTGAGCGAGGTTTCGCCAATGTGCCCAAAGGGGGTATGGCCCAGGTCGTGCCCCAGGGCGATGGCCTCGGTCAGATCCTCGTTTAGGCGAAGGGAACGGGCAAGCGTGCGCGCGACCTGCGAAACCTCCAGCGTGTGCGTAAGCCGCGTGCGGTAGTGATCGCCCATGGGGGAAAGGAACACCTGCGTTTTGTACTTCAAACGCCGGAAGCTTTTGCAATGGATGATACGGTCACGGTCGCGCTGGTAGCAGGCGCGCAGCTCGCAGGGAGATATAGGCCGCTCGCGCCCCAGGCTTTTGGAGGAAAACGACGCGTAAGGCGACAGCCTTGAAAGCTCCTCCTGCTCCTGACGTTCGCGGATGGTCATAGCGGATTCCCCTTCCCTCGTTTATATAGGTATGGATACAGAATGTAATATACTGTATCCATAAGGGTAACTCCTGCTTTTTCCTTGACCTGAACGCCGCAAAACGCTATGATAATACCGTATGAGTTCCGGGCGCAGACCCGGACGGCGCAGGGAAGGTGTAGTATGGCATATCAGGCACTTTACCGCAAATGGCGGCCGCAGACCTTTGAGCAGGTGCTGGGCCAGACGGCCACGGTGAAAACGCTCCGCAGGCAGATTGAGGCCGGGCGCGTGGCGCATGCGTATTTGTTCTGCGGCTGCCGCGGCACCGGCAAAACCAGCATGGCAAAGCTCATGAGCCGTGCGATTAACTGCCGCAATCCAAACCATGGCGACCCGTGCGGCGAATGCGACGCATGCCTCGCCATTATCAACGAAACCACAATGGATGTGCTGGAGCTGGACGCGGCCAGCAACAACAGCGTGGATAACA
>JALEIQ010000286.1 GCA_022769795.1 Clostridiales bacterium | reverse complement strand
CATGGCCGTGCTGTTGGTAATGCTGCGCCTGTTTGACCGGCAGGTGCTGAAAAGGCCCAAGCAGCTCATTATCCTGATGCTCATTCAATGCGTTACGCTGGGTCTTTGCATCGCCGGGCAGCTTATCCATGCCTACCTTATGCCCGTGCTGCTCAGCGCCATGATGCTAACCGGCCTAGTAAGCCCCAGCGCGGGCCTGGCGGGCGCGCTCAGCCTGAGCGTGCTGGCTAGCGCGCTGATTGCCGGGGGCGACAGCACCTATGGCTCGGCGATGGTCAACCTCATGTTCACGGCCTTTATCAGCGGCATTCTGGCCGTAGCGGTGATCCGGCGCAGGCCGTACCGCCAGCAGATGCTTTTGTGCGGCATTCTCACCGCCATCTCCAACATCGTTATCATCCTTACCATTGGCTTTATGACCAACACCTCCATAGGCGATGTGTTTGCCAACTCCCTGTGGAGTGCGGCCAGCGCGCTGCTGTCCTCCATCCTGTGCATTGCGCTGGATCCCCTGGTGGAGGCCGGCTTCCGCCTGGCCACCCCGGCCAAGCTTCTGGAGCTGAGCAACCCCAACCATCCGCTTTTGCGCCGCCTGCTCATTGAGGCGTCCGGCACCTACCATCACAGCATCATCGTGGCCAACCTGGCCGAGGCGGCCGCCGAGGCTGTAAACGCAAACCCGCTCCTTGCTCGCGCGGGAGCCTATTTCCACGATATCGGCAAGCTCAAGCGCCCCTTGTATTTTAAGGAAAACCAGATCGGCGACAATCCGCACGAGCATACCAATCCCTATGTAAGCGCGGCCATCGTTACCGCGCACACGCGCGACGGCCTCATTATGGCCCAGCAATACCACCTGCCGCAGGAGATTCAGGACATCATCGTGGAGCACCACGGCGACACGCCCGTTATGTATTTCTACCATAAGGCCTTGCAGCAGGCCGCCGGGCAGGCCGTAGACATCGCGGATTTCCGCTACGATGGCAAACGCCCCCAGAGTAAGGAAAGCGCGATCATCATGCTGGCCGATACGGTGGAGGCCGCCGTTCGCAGCATGCCCGACCCCACGCCTCAGTCCATCCGGGAATTCCTCTCCAAGCTGGTGCGCGGAAAGCTGGACGACGGCCAGTTGGAGTATGCCCCTTTGACCCTCCGGGATATCACCAGCATTTGCGATGCGTTCGCCACCGTTTTGAACGGCGTGTTCCATGAGCGCATCGAATATCCCAGCATCAGCCCCGCGGCCGCCGCGCATGTCGCGGCCCAACAAACGGCCCACCTGCCGCAGGCCGAGGAAAGCCCCGTGGAGGAAAAGGAACTGCGCCGCATTGAGCCCGAGGAGGGCACGGCGCAACCCGCCCAGGCCGAAAATGCGGAAGCCGAAGCCGCCGGGCAGCCCGCCAAGGAGGATCAGCCCCATGAGGATTGAGTGGGAACAAACCGTGAGCAGCCAGGCGAACGCGCCTTTTGCGCTGGTGGCCGGCTGCTGCCAGTCCGCTGAGGGCGTGGAACTGCCCCTGGCTGTGCATGTGCTCCTGACGGACGACGCCGCCATCCGCAGCATAAACGCGCGGTATCGCGGCATTGACCGCGCCACCGACGTGCTCAGCTTCCCCACCGTCAATTATCCCAAGGGCAAAACGGCGCGCGATTGCCAAAAGCGCCTGCGCCGGGAATACGACCCGGAACTAAAGGCCAGCATGCTGGGCGATATTCTGATTTCCTATGAGCATGCCTGCGCGCAAGCCGCCGAATACGGCCATAGCGTGCGGCGCGAGCTGTGCTATTTATTCGCCCACGGCCTGTTTCACCTGATGGGCTACGATCATATGGAGCCCGACGAGCAAAAGGAGATGCGGATGATGGAAGAAAAGGCCCTGCACATGGCGGGCGTGTCCCGTGAGGAAAATCCCTCCCCTGTCACGGATGAGGAGCTTTTGCGCCTTGCGCGCCTTGCGCTGGAGCACAGCTACTGCCCCTACAGCCGCTATGCGGTGGGCGCGGCGCTGCTCAGCGCGGATGGTCGCGTTTTTCAGGGCTGCAATATAGAAAACGCCGCCTTTGGCGCGGGTACCTGCGCCGAGCGCACGGCGCTGTTTAAGGCCGTGAGCGAAGGCGTGCGGGAGTTCACCGCCATTGCCGTCGCATCCAACGGCGCGCCGCCCTACCCCTGCGGCGTCTGCCGCCAGGCGCTCAACGAGTTCGCGCCCAATTTGCGCGTGCTGGTTACCTGGGGCGAAAACAATGTGGACAAAACCACCCTGCCCGCCCTGCTGCCCCACGGCTTTGGCCCGAGCTCCCTGGGCTGATTGAAACAGAAAGGATATCACGAATGTCAGCATTCCATTCCGGCTTCGTGGCCATCATAGGCCGCCCAAACGTAGGCAAAAGCACGCTGATGAACGCAATGGTGGGCGAAAAGGTCGCCATTGTTTCCAACCGGCCCCAAACCACCCGCAACCGCATTATGGGAATCTGCACGCAGGAGGACAGCCAGATTGTGTTTCTGGATACGCCCGGCCTGCATACCCCGCGCAACCGGCTGGGCGAATACATGGTGAAGGCCGCCCGCGACGCGCTTACCGGCATCGACGCGCTGATTGTGATGGTGGACGCCACCGCCGTTGGCAAGCAGGATCGCGCCGTTGTGGAGGACATGAGCGGCCACAAGGTCAAAAAGGCGCTTGTGCTCAACAAGATCGATCTTCTTCCCAAGGAAAGCCTGCTCGGCCTCATCGCGGAGTTTTCACAGGCCGGTTACGACGACATCATGCCCATCAGCGCCGCCACCGGCGACGGGCTGGACGCGCTCAAGGCCCTGCTGGTAAGCTACCTGCCCGAGGGGCCGCAGTACTTTCCCCCGGATGCTATCACCGACCAGCCCGAGCGCCTTATCTGCGCCGAGCTCATCCGTGAAAAGGCCCTTCTGCACCTGAAGGACGAGGTGCCCCACGGCGTGGGCGTGGAAATGATGTCCATCCAAAAGGTCAGCGAAGGCCTGATGGAAATTCACGCGACCATCTACTGCGAGCGCGCCGCCCACAAGGGCATCATCATCGGCAAGCAGGGCGCCATGCTCAAGCGCATCGGCCAGGAGGCCCGGCAGGATATTGAAACGCTGCTTGGCATGCATGTGCATTTGCAGCTATGGGTCAAGGTGCGCGAAAATTGGCGCAACCGCATGGATGATTTGCGCACCCTGGGCTACGAGGACAGGGAGTAGCACGAAGGATGGAAGCGACGCAAACGTGCTGGCTGTTTGTACATGGCCTGGGACAGACCGCCGCCAGCTGGAACCAAACCCTTGCGTTCTTCGGCCAATCGCACAAATGTATGTGTCCGGAGCTTTGCGAACTGACAGAGGGGCGCGCGGTTGCTTACCCCAATCTATATAATGCCTTCTGCGAATACTGCGCCCGGCTTTCTCAGCCGCTCGCCCTTTGCGGCCTGTCGCTGGGCGGCGTTCTTTGCCTGCACTATGCCATTGAGCACCCCGACAGGGTGCGTTCGCTTGTGCTGATCGCGGCGCAGTACCAAATGCCCAAAGCCCTGCTAAAATTTCAGAACGCCCTGTTCCGGTTTATGCCGCAATCCATGTTTGCGCAAACGGGCTTTGACAAGAAGGATTTTCTGTCCCTGTGCCAATCCATGATGACGCTGGATTTTCGCAATCGCCTGGCGGATGCGCGCTGCCCCGTGCTGGTGCTGTGCGGCGAAAGGGATCGCGCCAACCAGAAGGCTTCCCGCCAGTTGGCGGAGCTTCTGCCAAACGCGCGGCTGCACATCCTTGCAAACGCCGGTCATGAAATCAACCTGGACGCGCCGCGGGAGTTGGCCTCTCTGCTTGATTTGGAAGCCGCCCTGCCGTAGGCTGGGGCATGCTTCCCAGGCAACTCGCTTTTTCAACGCTCTGCGCGCCAGCCCCGGTTGGGCTGGCGCTATGTCTGTTCGCCGTTTCCCCGGGCTTTCAGCGAGCTGAACAGCCCCGGCTCCCCACTCATCATGGGGTGCCGGGGCCGTTTTTGTTTCACTTGTCCTCGATTCCGGCCAGCTCCGGGTTTTTCACATATCTGCCATCCGCGTCCCGCAAAAACGGCAGCACCCCTGCCACGGCTTCGCGGTTCACCAGGCCATAGATATGGGGATAGGCCCGGCCACAGCCGTCCCCATCCTCGTAAAGCACCCTGGCGGTAAGCCTGCTTTCGTCAATCAGCACAAGCACCATCGGCTCCGCAACTTTCTCAAATCCCGGAGCGACCCGCCAAAAGTATTCCAGGCTGGAGCAATGAATAAAGCCGTCCCGGTTCAAATTCCTCTGTCCCCAAAGGGGCTTGTTCCTGCGCTCCTCCCATATGGCCGCCAACATGCAGTGTACAATCAATCTTACATCAGCTCCATTCTATACCCGCAGGTATAGGCCTGGCCCACGCCAAGCTCCACATGCCAGGGCTTGTCCTCAAAGCGGCCCGTTTCATCCACGCGGGCGGGCGCGCCCTGCCACGGCTCAATGCACACATAGGGCGCGTTTTTGCCCGGCATGCTCCAAATGGCCAGCACGTCCATATCAAAGCCAAAGCGCAGGCCATGGCCGGTATCCTTATGCACCAGCTCCACGCTGCGGCTGGCCAGGCCCTCGAAAATATAGGTGTCCAGCCGGTCAAAATCCGCGTGATTCAGCGCAAGCGTGCGTCCGCCGTCGCCCAGGCATACGGGCTGCGAGCCGTCAATGAGGTGCGTGTCCGGCGTACACAGCGAGGTTTCTACCTTTTCCGGCTTATCAAAGCGGATTACATAATCCTCAAAGCGCTCGCCGGGGTTCATCGGGCACACAAAGCCCGGATGTCCACCGATCATGAACGGCATCACGCGACCGGTATGGTTTTCCACCGTGTAGCGGGTTTCAAAGCCGTTTGCCAAAAAGCGGTGCGTAACGCTGAGCGCAAAGTCAAAGGGATACACCTTTTTGGTTTCCGCGTTTTCATGCAGGGTGAGCGTTACAAAATCCTCGCCCTGCTCGGTCACCTCAAAATCCAAAAACTTGGCAAAGCCATGGCGGGGCACCGCATAGTCCTTTCCCGCGATGCTTATTTTGCCGTCCTTAACCGCCCCGATTGCCGGAAACAGCACCGGCGCGGTGCTTTTCCACACGGCGGGATCGCCGCTCCAAATGCGGTTTTTGCCATCCGCGCTGCGATAGGCCCTCATCTCCGCGCCCAGCAGAGCGATTTCCATCTCGGCTCCATTCTTTTGCAAGCAGATCATATGCGTATCTCCTTTTCAGGCGTTGATTCCCTCTTGTCATTCGCGTCCGGGCAGCCATTTCCCTGCCGCTTTCAAAAAGTATATCCGCGCGCTGGCTGCGCATACTAATTGCGCCAATTTAAACGCTTGGAGGGAACGCATATGAACCCATTCAAAGAGCATCCGAAGCGCCTGGACGATTGCCTGATGGACTGGCGCGCCATGGCCCCCGCACCGTATGACAAGCATACGGTGGATCCCTATACCCGCACCCGCATTATTTTGATGAACGGCACAGAATTTGAAAACGTATGGTTTTCGCACCAGTTTTCACGCAACTGCGATAACGGCGACCTGCGCCGTTCCCTGGCCCTGCTGCGCCGCAGCGAGCAGCAGCAGCAAAAGCTGCTTTCCGCCCTCAAGCCCGCGGATGAAACAACGCTGGAGCACACCATCGGCTACGAGCAGCTGGCCGTGGATTTGACTGCCCACCTGGCCAAGCGCGATCCGGACGAGCACGTGCGCAACGCGCTTAACTTCGCCCTGTTGGAGGATTTTGACCATCTCTACCGCTATGCCAACCTTCTGGACATGGAAACCGGCGTGCATGCGGAGGATTTGGTGGGCCGCTACACCGAGGTGATGCCGGGCCGCCCGACCATTTCGCATCACCGCTATCCGTTTGATTCCATCAAGCCGCCCATCAACAGCAAGTCCGCCGATCCGCAAACCCGCTTGTTCGTGGGCATCATCACCGCCGCCGAGCAGCAAACCATGAACTACTACATGAACCTCTCCGCCGCCTACCCCAACGACCTGGGCCGCGCCCTGTACCGCGAAATCGGCATGGTGGAGGAGCAGCATGTGTCCCAGTACGGCAGCTTGATGGATGTGAATTGCACCTGGCTTGAAAACCTGCTCACGCACCAGTACACGGAGTGCTACCTCTACTGGAGCTGCATGGAAACCGAAACCGACGCGCGCATCAAGCGTATCTGGGAACAACTGCTGGATATGGAGCTAAGCCACCTGGCCGAGGCCACGATGCTTTTGCGCAAGCTGGAGCGCAAGGAATATGCGCAGGTAGTGGGCGAAGGCACCTTCCCCGCGCCAATCAGGCTGGAAAGCAACATCGAGCATGTGCGCGCCATCCTGGCCGATACCGTGCAGCTCACCGCCTGCCGCGAAAGCTATGCTCGCGTGGCCAAGCTGGAGCCCACTGCGGATTTCTTCCGTTACCAGGACATGGTGAACAGGGACATTGCCAGCGTGGAAAGCCATGCCGTCATCGACCGCCACATTCAGCAATTTGGCGAGGATTACCGCTTTGAAACCGCGCCCAACCCCATTTGCGACCTGCGCGACCGCAAAAGCGACAACACCTCCGTGGGCCGCGCCCCGCGAGAGCGCGAGCTGACGCGGGCGTAGGGTTCGCAGGAGTCTTGGGACCCCGACCCCAAACCCCGGCAGGGACATGATGCCCCGACCCCTCGCTCCGTTTAACACTCCCGGGCGGCTGTCTAACGACGGCCGCTTCTTGTTTTTCCCTTCACCGCTTCCGAAAATTGCGGTCAAAAACGCGCTATGGTATAATCTTCTTGGGCAATTTCAAAAAGCGTCAGGGAGATACCATCATGAATCAAAATGAAAAATGGCTTGAATGGGCGGTTGCCTTGCAGAGCCTGGCGCAAGCCGGACTCCATTACGGAAAGGATCCCTTTGATGTAGAGCGCTACAAGCAAATCAGGACGATTGCGGCTGAAATGATCTCCTATCAAACGGAAATTCCACTTGAGAAGGTCAAAAATCTGTTCTGCAATGAAACAGGCTATCAAACACCCAAATTGGACAGCCGCGCGGCAATTTTTCAGGATGAAAAAATCCTTCTTGTAAAGGAGCGCAACGGAACCTGGGCCCTGCCCGGCGGCTGGGTGGACGTTGGACTTTCCGTAAAAGAAAATATTATTAAGGAAGTAAAGGAGGAGGCCGGTCTGGACGTTACCGCCGGTATGGTCATCGCCGTACAGGACAGGGAAAAGCACAACCTGCCGGTGTACGCCTACAAGGTTTGCAAAATTTTCATACTGTGCACCGTTACTGGCGGAAGGTTCCAGCCTAACCTTGAAACCCTGGAGAGCCGCTATTTCAGCCTTGACAGCCTGCCAGCCCTCGCGCAGGAAAAGAGCAACGCGGAGCAGATAGAAATGTGTTTCGACGCATACCATGCCCGCAATTGGCAAACCCTGCTTGATTAATAAGCCAAAGGGCTGTCGGCGGCTCCTTGACAACGCCTGCACGAAGGGTATAATGAATCCAATGACTTCCAAAATGGCATCTTTTCAAAGGCAAGGGGGAAATCACCAATGAAAAAAGAATGTGCATTCGCGTCACTGCTGCTC
>JALEIQ010000164.1 GCA_022769795.1 Clostridiales bacterium | reverse complement strand
TTGTGTGCACGCTGTGCGAAAGCGTATTGGAAAGCGCCAGTTCCCCCGCGCGGCGCGCGAGGCATTCAAGCTGCGTGCGCATAACGCTCACTCCTTAAA
This sequence comes from Clostridiales bacterium, assembly GCA_022769795.1. GTDB lineage: Bacteria > Bacillota > Clostridia > Christensenellales > Aristaeellaceae > Limiplasma. The sequence goes on along the minus strand of JALEIQ010000164.1, from coordinate 2,873 downwards.
CGCCGGCTGCACCACCGAAAAGCCGTGCTCTTTGAGCATTTGCTCATAATCGCCGTCCAGATGCATGCAGAATACGCGCGGGCGGCTTTCCATGGGGATGATCTCCTCCAGATGGGTATACAGGCAGTGCGAGGAGGAGGGATTCCTTGCCGTATCCTGGTACAGGCGCGCTATCTTGCCCGCCAGGAACGCGGAAAGAACCGGTTCGGGCACGTCGGCGGCGTCGCCGCTGTAATAGACGGCCTCGCCGCCCGCGCTCAGCACATATCCAAACGCCCGCATGTCGGTGGCGTGAGGCACGTCATAGGGGGTGATCGCGACGGGGCAGCTATCGGGCAGCGTGGGCATATACCGATAGAATTTGGGCGAAATGCCCTGCAATTTGAGCAGCTCCACCACCGTTTCCAGCGGATGCACCACGTTGACCTCAACGCCCAGCACGCAGTGCGTGTAGGACAAAAGCGACGCCAGGGAGCCGGAGTGGTCGGCATGGAGATGGGTGAGGATGACATAGATATGCCGGTACTTTTTTAAGTCAAAGCAGCGGACAACCTTTTCATAAGCGGCTTCGCCAAAATCCAGGAAGAACAGGTCGCCTTCCGCCTCGAAAAAGGCGTTGGTATTTCCCAAAACGGGATAGAAGGCGGCGCCATAGCCCAGAAATTTCAACTCTTGCATCTTTCACTTACTCCTTCACGCCCGCGCTGACAAAGCTGTTCATGAACTGCTTTTGCATGATGAAGAAAGCGAGCAGCAGCGGCAGGATGATGATAAAAGTTGCGGCACAAACGTTGGACCATTGCATGTTGGCCTCTTTGGACTTGGCAAAGATGGCAAGGCCTACCGTGAGCGTGCGGTTCTCGGGCGATTTGGTTACGATCAGGGGCCAGAGGTAGTTATTCCAGTGGTAGCTGACCGAGATTACCGCGAAGGACATGTAGGCGGGTTTGGCGCAGGGCATGTACACGCGCCAGATCGTTTGCCACAGGTTTGCGCCGTCAATCCTGGCGGCCTCTCCGAAGGCGCGTGGCACGGTTTTGAAGTGCTGGCGCAGCAGGAAGATGGCCGTGGCGCTGCCAAGGAAGGGCAACATGATGCCCAGCTTTGTGTCGATAACCCCCATTTCAGCTAGGGTCATAAAGTTGGGGGTGATGAGCACGTCGTTGGGGATGATAATCTGCATGAAGATGACCACGAACACCAGGCTCTTGCCCTTGTAATCCATAAAGGCCAGGGAATACGCCGCCAGCGTTGAGGTAAAGAACTGGATGGCGAAGGTAACCACAACCAGGATGATGGTGTTCAGATAATACTGGCCAAAGGGTACCGCGTTCCAAACGTACTTGATGTTATCAAACGTGAAGCCCGTCGTGGGCAGGAAGGACATTTTGAACGTGGTTTCCGTAAGCGCGGTGCCTACCAGCCAAACCAGCGGAGCCAGCCAGATGAGGCCCAGCAGAATGGAAAACACCGTGAGAACCTTGGAGCCAATTGATTTTTTGCTCACAATACGCCACTCCCTTCCGCTTAGGTGTAATGGATCTTGCGATCCTGGCTGAAGAAACGCGGCATGGATACAAGCATCAAAAGGGCCAGCATGATAACCGTCAAAGCGGAGGAAACGCCGTAATTCATGTTGGTGAAGCCCTGTTGATAGATGTAGTACAACAGCAGCGTGCTGGCGTTATTGGGCGCGCCCTCGGTCATGATGATGACCTGGTCGGCCAGCTTGAAGCAGTTGGTGAACGCGATGGTGGAAATAAACAGCGTTGTGGGAGCCAGCAGGGGCAGGGTGATATAGCGGAAGGTTTTCCAGCCGGTAGCGCCGTCGATGGAGGCGGCCTCCAGCACGTCCTGGTTGATGGCCTGTAAGCCAGACAGGAAGAAAACCATCAAATAGCCGGACTCGCGCCATACGTACATAACGGCCATCGCGGGCAGCACCGTTTCCTTGTGGGAAAGCACGTCCATGGGTTCAAACCCCATGCTTTGCAAAAGTTGGTCAAAAAGACCGTTGCGCGCCATATAGATGAACAGCCATGTGGCGGCGATGGCGATCATGGGCATGATGGAAGGGTAGAAGAAGGCGGAACGGATAAAACCAATATGCTTGCCGGTACGGTTCACCAGCATGGCCAGACAAAGGCCCAGCACCATGCTGGGAATGACGGTCAAAAGCGCGAAGTACACCGTGTTGCCCATCACCTTCCAGAAGGTGCTGCTTTTCCACAGGCGCACAAAGTTGTCAAAGCCGATAAATTCGGGCGCTGTCATGCCCATTTTATATTTGGTCAGGCTTAAATAAAGGCTGCGAAAAACGGGGTAGACGGTAAACACCAGCATGATGATGAGCGCGGGCAAAAGTAGCGCCCAGCCGGAGAGAACCTCCTTGCGGTGTCTGTGAATGGCAATGGAAGAAGGCTTCATGTAGCACATCCTCTCCTCGTATCATAGTGGAAAACGGGATGCGGGAAGGCGGGAAAAAGGAGCGTGATGGAGCCAGGGGCTCCATCACGCCGTATGCCGGAAGGGCCGTAAGCCTTTCCCGGCTGGAGAAAGAAAGCTTACTGGTAATCGGCCAGGAGCTCGTCGCCCTGCTCCTGCGCGGCGGCCAGAGCTTCCTCAGCGGTCATTTCGCCGGTGACGGCGGCCTGGATGTTATCGTTGAGGATGCGCCACATTTCGGCGGCAGAGTAGGTGGTCAGCTCGGGCTGAGCATAGGGGAGTTGCTCGTAAGCAACCAGCGCCTGCGGGAAGCTGGCGTAGTAATCCTTGAGCAGGTCGGTTTCGTAGCAGCTTTCGCGGGTAGCCACGTAGCCGGTATCGATGGACCACTGAGCGGCGCGCTCGGTGGAGCAGCAGAACTTGATGAA
>JALEIQ010000248.1 GCA_022769795.1 Clostridiales bacterium | reverse complement strand
TTGGGTCGTGCGATTCCGGCCTTTGGCCGGAACAGCATGACAACGTTCCGTTGCCATGCTGCCCTTGCGCTTACCTCCGTCCCCTCCGACTGTAATCCGAACCCAGCGACATGTGCGGTGGGTTCGGAAGCCTTGCGTAGCGAGGTTTCCCGTTCACCGGCCGCGCCGTAGGCGCGGGTGAACCCTGTTTCGGCGGAAAAGATCGCGCAGCGAGCTTTTTCGACGGCCGAAATGCCATGCCTTACCCTTGACGTGTTTCCGTTATGCAAGTATAATACGCAATAGAATGTTATTGCTTGAAAGGGAGGGAACAGCCGTGCGCAACGTGCTTTTTACGCTGCTTTTTGCCGGTCTGTTCCTGCTTCTGTTAAGCGCGCTGGTGGTGTCTGTTTCGCCGGAGGGGCTGGAGCCCCTGCCCGCCGCGCCCGCAAACGCGGTTCTGGTGACGCAGCCTGTGCAGGCTTATGAAGCGAACGGCCTTTCCGCCATGCGTCCCCTGTCCTCTTATCCCCTGTGGCTTTACGCCGTTTTGTCCGTTCTGTGCCTGCCGGCCGTCGCCCACAACCGCGATGCAAACGGCCGCGTGCTTACGGCTATCCGCTACGAAAACAGCGTCTACCAGGTATTCCGCCCCGAGGTTGCGGGCGGCTGAGGCTTCGCGCCCTTCTTCAAATTTGCGTTCCCAAAAATTCATATACGGAAGGATGGTTGACACAATATGAAGGTCAACAATCGCCGTCGCGTAAAGATGAGCAAGCGCACCTCCGCTATCATCGCTCTTTGCGTGACGTTGGTACTCACTCTGGTCGTTGGCTATCTCGGCTTCAACGGCGCCTGGCTGGATAGCCGGGGACTTTACAAGCTGCTGCCCTGGCTGCCCACCTCCGACGTGGAAAACTGGCCTGACTCCATCGCGCTGGGCCTAGATTTGAAGGGCGGCGTATACGTGGAATACGAAGCCACCATGAGCGAGGAAATGCGCGCCGAGGGCTATGACTTCGGCACGCTGCTTGATTCCACCATGGGCGTCATCTCCAAGCGTCTGACCGAGAAGGGCTACCCGGAAGCGACCGTAAGCCAGCTTGGCCAAACGGGCATCCGCGTGGAAATTCCCGATGTGACCGATCCCGCCGCAGTGCTGGATCTGATCGGTTCCCCCGCGAAGCTGGAGTTCCTGGATCCCGACGGCAACGTGTTCATGGAGGGCCGCCATCTGCAGGCCGCCACGCCCACCCGTGACGAAAGCTCCAAGCCCGCCATCAGCTTCTCGCTCACCAGCGAGGGTGCGCAGCTCTTTGGCGATATGACCGCCGCCTCCATTGGTAAGGCCATCACCATCCAGTTGGACGGCCAGGTGCTTATGAGCCCCACTGTTAACGAGGCCATCTACGGCGGCAGGGTTCTGGTAACCGGTTCCTTCACCGACGAGCAAACCCAGAACATCTGCCTGCAGCTTCAAAGCGGCGCTCTGCCTCTTGACCTGCGCCAGGACAAGCTGGACACCATTTCCGCCACCCTGGGCATCGACGCGCTGGGCACCAGCGTGACCGCCGCCATGATCGGCATCCTGATTGTAATGCTCATCATGCTGGTGCGTTACCGCCTGTGCGGTCTGGTGGCCGACTGGGCGCTGTGCATTTACATCATCCTGTTGTTCCTGTTCCTGGCCGTGGTACCCGGCATCCAGCTCACGCTGCCCGGCATTGCGGGTATCATCCTTGGCATCGGCATGGCGGTGGACGCCAACGTTGTTATCTTTGAGCGCGTGAAAGAGGAGGTTCATCTTGGCCGTCCCATGATTCACGCCGTGCGCATTGGCTTCAAAAACGCCATGAGCGCCGTTCTGGACGCGAACGTAACCACCATCATCGCAGCTGTGGTGCTGCTGTTCTTCGGCACGGGCTCTGTGCAGGGCTTTGCCACCACGCTGCTGCTGGGCGTTATCACCAGCATGATTACCGCCATTCTGGTCACGCGCTTCCTGCTGACCAACGCGGTGCGCATTTTCAAAGAACCCAGCCTTTTCGTGGCGGGCAAGCCCGCTGCGGAAGCTGCTATTGAAGGGGAGGCGAAGTAACCATGAAAATCCAGAATCGCTCCCGCATCTGCCTTTGCATTTCCGCCGCGATTATGGTAATCGCCCTTGTCATGTCCATCTGCGGCTATGGCATCAACTACGGCATCGACTTCGCGGGCGGCCTGAACATCCAGTACAACATGGGCTCCACCTTTGAGCAGAGCGACGTGGAAACCGCGCTGCGCGCTCAGGGCATTAACGAGTTCAGCATTTCCACCTCCGGCGCCGAGGGCCATCAGCTGCAAATCCGCGTGCCTCAGCTCAACGGCGACGACGAGATTCAGAACCTGCAAAACGGCCTGGAGGCCGAGCTTTCGCAGAAGTACCCCACCATGGATACCGAAACCGCCACCGCAAGCTACGTTGGCCCTGTGGCCGGTGCCGTGCTTGTGAAAAACGCCTTCCTAAGCGTGCTGCTGGCAGCTGTGCTCATGCTGGTATATATCGCCATCCGCTTTGACTTTGCCAGCGGCCTGGCGGCTGTCATCGGCCTGCTGCACGATGTGCTTATCATGCTCAGCTTCATGGTAATCCTGCGCAGCTTCATCCAGATGAATTCCTCCTTCATTGCGGCCATGCTCACCATCGTAGGCTACTCCATCAACAACACCATCGTGATCTTCGACCGCATCCGTGAGAACAACAAGAAGCCCGCGTATTCCAGCTTGGCCCGCGACGAGGTGGTTAACATCTCCGTGCGCGAGAGCCTGGGCCGTACCATCAACACCACGCTTACCACGCTGGTTACCATCGTGACCCTCTACATCCTGGGTGTGGATACCATCCGTGAGTTCAGCCTGCCCATCATTGTGGGCATCCTGGCTGGCGTGTACAGCGCCAACCTGATTAACGGCTACGTATGGGCCATGCTGGAGCAGCTCCGCCTGGACCGCAAGGGCCAAAAGAAGCTCAAGGCCAAGAAGGCTTGATGCCTCTCCCATGAGCTTTGGAGCCGCGGGCGTATGCCCCGCGGCTCCTGTTTTGATTTTACGCATATACACAGCAAAGCGCCTCCCGGTTTTGGGCCGGGAGGCGCCGCCTTTGCCTGGTGAGGGGTCAGGCGTTGGCAAACTTATTGCGCACCTTGTCAATCTGCTGCTGCGGGGCCTGCTCGCTGGCATACCAGCCCTGCGCGGCCATCTTTTTATACAGGCCGTCCTGCATGCACAGGCTTTCGCCAAGCGCCTGGTCAAAGGCGCAATGCACGTTCTGCGTTGAGGATTCAATGGTGCCGTGCATGTACAGGTCGCACACGCCCTTGGTGGTCAACAGCAGGTTTTCCATAATAGCCTGATCGTTCATTGCCGCTTCCTCCCTTCGTTACACAAGCTGATATAGCTTTTGAAACAGCTGCTGATGCTGGCTGGCCAACTGGTTCACGTAGCTTTTCAGCTCGGGATTGGTCAGGGCCTGCGCGGCCTGCTGGCACTGGGTCTGCAAAAATTCCTCGTGGCTCAAAGCATCCTCGATGTACATGAGTTCTTTGGGACTCATTTTCCATCACCTCCGGGAAGTAGCATTCCCAGCTTTCCCCATACTATGCATGCGCGCGCAACGTTTTAGCTGTAACAGTCCATCACCAGCCGTCCGTCAACGGCGGAATACCAGGCCCAGCCCTCGCACTTGGAGCCGTCTACAAAGTCGTAGGTGATATACCACACCGGGGTCAGCGCCATACCGTCCTTTTTGTTGGAGGCGCGCAGGGGCGCGTACATCAGCCTTGCGCCCGTTGCCACAGGCTGCATGAAGCCGTCCTTCTCGCGGCGCGCGTTGCCCTGGTTAAAGCATTCCAGGATTTCAGCGGAGGTGAGCAGCCTTTCCGGCGTTTCGTATACCTCGCCTATCACGTAGCCGTCGTACAGCCGGAAGCTGCGCACGCCCGTTCCGTCCACAAAAGCGCTTACGGTAAAGAGGTCGCCGTCGGGATAGCTCACCGGCACGCCGTCCATCCTCTTTTCCAAATGGAGGTAGTACCCCTCATCCGCCTCGGTGGCCTTGGAATAATCCCAATATCCGCCCTCGGCGCGCGTGTTGTAATATTCGCTTCGCCTGGCGGTTTCCCATTCTCCAATCGTGCGGATATGCTCCACGCTCATATCCAGGGCATAGCTTACCTCGTAACCCTCCACGCCCAGCTTGGAAAGCAGCTCCTGCACACGCTGCGTCGCCTGCTCAAGCGTAATGGCGCTCAGCTCCGTCTTTTCCAGCTTGACGTCCTGAGGGAATTTCTGATCCGGATAGCGATAGCTGTAGGTATAGGCGCTTCCGCCCAAATCGGCGATGGCGCAGGCAAAGTTCTCTCTTGCAAAGGGGCCCTCCGGCTCATTGGGCGCATCGCCGTTGATCATCATATAGGTGCCGTCATTTTCCCGATACTCCATATTGGCCACGTCTATATTCAGCTCCGCCCCATCGCTGAAGATAAAATGGTCGTACCTTGCGCGCTTGCTCCAGTTTTCATAACCGGCCTGGCCGCTTGTGTTGAACCATTCCAACGGTACCTTATCAAAGAAGTTGGCCTCCGTTTGCGTGCGCTCCTGCGCGCGGTACAGGGGCAGCGGGCTGCCTTCCACATACCCCTGCGGAAGCTCCACCTCAATCCCGGCGTTTTCCGCCATGGCTCCCGCCGTCAGGGAAAGGAGAAGCGCCGCCGCCAATACCGCGGCCCCGAAACGTTTGTATGCTTTCATAAAATCTGTCCCTCCTTAGCAGGTTTTGGCTGTACCTCTACCGTCCATTCCTCGCCCAGATAGGTGTCCGAACTGTTGGGATCATCCCGCAGCCATTGACCATCAGGCGCAACCTCCCAGTTGGCCAGCCACAGGCGAATGGCGTAGGTTTCGCCCTCCTCCACCGCCACGCCCGTGGATAGCTCAAACGTAAAGAGAATGGAGCCGTCCGTCTGCGGCATGAGCATATAGCCCGCGGTGCCAAGCTCAATGATATCTCCGCCGTCCACGCCGACGGCCTCCGCCACCGCTTTTGCCAAGATGATTTTGGCGTTCTTTTCAGCAGCCAGCTCGGCATAGGTGGGCGCACCCTCGGGGGCTTTGCTCTCCTCGCCGTAGTACAGGCCGTAACCGGCCGCGTCCGTCACATTGTAATCCTCGGCCATCAGCACCACGCCGTCGTTCGCGGGCGTGATATGCCCAAGGCCATACAGTCCGTCGTCTATGTAGACGACCTCGTCCAGCGTATAGGTTACCTCGCCCACGGTGACGCTTTGCGCGGGCGTTGCCAAATTCCCCGCGAGCAGCTCAGCTCCCTTTTCCTCGCCATAGAACCAGCCGAACAGGCTGGCCACCTGCGAGGAGAACGCCGCTACGGCCGCCGCCGCCAGCAGCGTCACCAGCAGCACGGCAATCAGCACCGTGCGCAGGCCATATCTGCCAACGCCTCGCATGCCTGCCGCCTTCCCGGCTGCCTCCTGCGCGCGCCCCTTTGCAAGCGTTTCCTCCACCCTGTGCTGAAAGCTCAGGGGCGTGCTTCCGTACATGCGCTTCCATTCCTGCTGATTCATCAGCGCACCTCCTCAAGCTCAAGGCATTCCTTCAAAAGCTGCCGGCCCCGGTGCAGGCGCGATTTCAGCGTGCCCTGCGGAAGCTTCAGCATACCGGCAGCCTCCTCCACGGTATAGCCCTCCACGTAATACAGCACCATGGGAAGCCGGTATTTTTCCTCAAGGGAAGTAAACAACTGATATACGTTGGGGTTGGCGTCCTCCGCCAGTTCCCACTCGGGTGGGTCGCTAAAGAGCGTTTCGCGCCTGCGCTTGCGAAGCAGCGCATAGCATTCGTTTATGAGTATGCGCACCAGCCACTTATTCAGCGCGCGCTCATCCCTAAGGCGCTCGCGCTTGCCAAGCGCCTTCTCAATCGCTCCCTGAACCGCGTCCTCCCGGTCGCACAGCTGTGGCAAAATGGTGGCGGACACGCGGTAGAGCGTATCCTGCATTGCCACAACGCGGCCGGCAAATTCCGCTTGTGTCATATCCAGCCTCCTGTGTACGTTATGTAAAACGTCTTACACTTTACAGATGCATAAGCGCGGGCTGAGGTTGCATTTTTCAAAAACATTTTTGGATATACGCAAAACGGGAGCCCGGCTCCTGCCCGCTCCCGAAAAAAAGCTATACACGGTCGTTCGTCGCATCCCCGCTGCCATAGATGGGGATGGCTTCACCCAAATAAGCGGGCGGTATGCGCACGGCGCACCACACCGCGTCCTTCACGCGGGCCAGCGCCTCGCGCGCGTCAAAAAAGCGCTGGCGTGCGTAGCTGCGCAAATCGCTGGAAATGCCTGCGGCGCGCATTCCCATAGCGCGCGCGTTATAAATGGCGCGGTAGAGGTGATAGCCCTGCGTTACCACCACCACCTGTTCGCACTGGAAGATCTCCCGCGCGCGGTACATGCTTTCATACGTAGAAAAGCCCGCGTGATCCATGAAGATGTTTTCGCTTGGCACGCCCTGGGCGATGGCGTAGTCCTTCATGGCGTTTACCTCGTCATAGGTAACGCGGCCATGGTCGCCGCTCATAAGCAGTTTGGGCGCAACGCCCTGCTTATAGGCGGCGATTCCCACATCCAGCCTGTCGCGCAGCATCTGACTGGGCGTTCCATCTTGGCGCAGGCCGCAGCCCAGCACAAGGATGCAGTCGCCGGAAAGCCCCCGCGCGTTCTCTGGTTCATAAACGGCGTCGCGTGTCCGCGCGATCATCCACAAATTCACGCCCAAAACCATCGTAACTATGGTCAGCCCCAGGCAAACCGTCCAGATCAAAAGGTGTTTCAGCCCTTCGCGCCAGGAGTGGCGGATATTGGGGGAGGTTTTCATGATCGTATCCTCACTTTCTCGCCATATGGGTTTCCAAAAGAGGATAACGAATAAACGATGGTTTTTCTTCCCAAGCAAAAGGCCGGACGCTTCCGCTTATCAGCATTCCGCGTCCGGCCCTTTTTTCCCGTCCTGTAGCGGCGCGTTACACCTTCACGCACCCGTCATACTCGCGCACAATCTTCATAAATTCCTCACCGGTGATGGTTTCCTTCTCCAAAAGGAACTTTGCCAGCTCGTCCATCAGCCCGCGGTTGGCGCGCAGAATTTCCTGCGCCTTTTTGTGCGCGCCGCCAATCAGGCTTTGCACCTCCGCGTCCACGCGGGCGCTGGTTTCAGCGCTGCACGCAAGGGACGTATCGGCGCTCAGGTAGGGGTTGTTCACCGTTTCCAGCGCCACCATGCCAAACTGGTCGCTCATGCCGTAACGGGTTACCATGGCGCGGGCAGTCTGGGTTGCCTTCTCGATATCGTTGCTCGCGCCGGAGGTAATGGAGTTGAACACGATCTCCTCTGCCGCGCGGCCGCCGGTGAGGGTTGCCAGCTGGCAAAGCATATCCTCCTTGCTCATGAGCACGCGCTCGCCTTCCTCAATCTGCATGGTGTAGCCCAGCGCGCCGGACGTGCGCGGGATTATGGTAATCTTATGCACGGGAGCGGCGTCCTTCTGGCGGGCCGCCACCAGCGCGTGGCCGATTTCGTGATAGGCGATGATGCGCTTTTCCTGCTCGTTGATGACAGCGCCCTTGCGCTGATACCCGGCGATCACGACCTCCACGCTTTCCTCAAGGTCTGTCTGGCTTACGGTATCGCGTCCCAGGCGCACGGCGCGCAGGGCCGCCTCGTTAATGATATTGGCAAGCTCGGCGCCGCTTGCGCCGCTGGTGGCGCGGCCAATGGTGCCAAAGTCCACATTCGCGTCCATCTTCACGTCCTTGGCGTGCACCTTCAAAATGGCGATGCGGCCCTGCAAATCCGGCAGCTCAACGGGGATGCGGCGGTCAAAGCGGCCCGGGCGCAGCAGCGCCTTATCCAGGCTTTCGGGGCGATTGGTAGCGGCCAGGATCACCACGCCCTTGGTGCCGTCAAAGCCGTCCATCTCGGTAAGTAGCTGGTTAAGCGTTTGCTCGCGCTCATCGTTTCCGCCCATGCCATTGCCGCTATCGCGCTTTTTGCCGATGGTATCGATCTCGTCAATAAACACGATGCAGGGAGCCTTTTCCGCCGCCTGCTTGAACAAATCGCGCACCTTGGCCGCGCCCATGCCCACGAACATCTCCACAAACTCGCTGCCGGAAATGGAGAAGAAGGGCACCTTCGCCTCGCCTGCCACGGCCTTGGCCAACAGCGTTTTGCCTGTGCCCGGAGGGCCCACCAGCAGCGCGCCCTTGGGCAGCGAAGCGCCGATGTTCTTATATTTATCAGGATTGTGCAAGAAGTCCACAATCTCGGTAAGGGCTTCCTTGGCCTCGTCCTGCCCGGCCACGTCGGCAAAGGTTTTGCCGGTTTGGCTCTCCACGTAGATCTTGGCGTTGCTCTTGCCAAACTGCATGGCGTTGCCGCCCATGCGCTTGGTGAGCATGCGTCCCAGCAGCTGCCCAATCACCACAAAGAACAAAATCGGGAATACCCAGCTTGCCAGGAAGGTAAGCAAGGGCGAATCCTGCGTGGGAATGGTTGTAGAAAACTTGGCCCCGGAGGCATACAGCCTGTCCACCAGGCCTTCGTCCGGCCAACGGCCCGTTTTGTAAACGGCAACCTGACCGTTTTCATCCTTGCTGGTGAAAATGATCTGGTCTTCCTCCATGGCTACCTCATTCACCTGCTTTGCATCGATCATGGTGAGGAAGTCGTTATAGCCCACTTCCTTCACAGGCGTTGCAAACAGCATGGGAAATACCAATGCGTTTAGCAGCATCAGTACCAGCATAGCGATCAGATAATAGAAAATCAGCGGTTTTTTGGGTGATTTATTTTCAACCTTCATGCGCTCCCGTTCCTCCTTTATCCTGCGTATAAAGGATTTGCAAAATCCTTTTGTTTTAAGCAATTCGATTTTACAGATTGGAATCCTCCGAAAAAGCGGTTATTTCACATATCGTTCATGGATTGTCCAAAAATAGGCGGCGAAACGCCCGCTCAGTCAAAGCTTCTTTTACCCCTACAATAAAACGACGCCTGACCGGCAAGTCGCCGAGGGCGTCGTTTGCATGTATAGCCTAATGCTTATTCTTTTGCATTTTCCAAAAGCGGGAAGAAGCAGGCGCAGGCGTGGCCGTTTCCATAGTCCTTCATTTCAGGACGCTGCTGGGCGCAAATTTCCTTTGCATACGGGCAGCGGGTGCGGAAGCGGCACCCCGAAGGCGGTTCAAGCGGGCTGGGAATCTCGCCCTGCAACAGGTCGCGATCCTCCTTGCGCTGCTCCGGATCGGGCTGAGGAACGGAATCCAGCAGGAACCTGGAATAGGGATGCAGGGGCTTGGTATATACCTCCTCAGAGGGCCCAATTTCACAGATGCAGCCCAGGAACATAACGCAAACCCGCTGGGAAATATAGCGAACCACACTAAGATCGTGCGAAATAAACAGATAGGTCAGGTTACGTTCCGCCTGAAGATCCTGCAACAGGTTCAAAATCTGCGCCTGAATCGACACATCCAAGGCGGAAACAGGCTCGTCGCATACCACAAGATCGGGGTTCAGCACCAGCGCCCGGGCAATGCCGATACGCTGCCGCTGGCCGCCGGAAAACTGGTAAGGCGAGCGCGTATAGTATTCCGGACGGATTCCAATTCGCTCCATCAACTTGCATACAAACTCACGGCGTTCCTTTTTGTCCGGGATGAGTCCATGAATTTTCAGCGGTTCCTCAATGATATGGCCAACCGTCATGCGGGGATCCAGGGATGCGAAGGGATCCTGAAAAACAATCTGCATCCTCCGGCGCAGGGCGCGCATCTCCTTGGGGGAAAGCTCCGACAGCTTTTGCCCGTCGAAAATCACCTCGCCGGACGTAGGCTCGATCAGGTTGAGCAGCACGCGGCCCAGGGTGGACTTTCCACAGCCCGATTCGCCTACCAGGGCCAGCGTTTCTCCCCTTTGCAGCGTCAGGCTCACGTCGGATACGGCGCTGACAATGCCGCCAGGAACATGAAACTCCTTATTCAGGTGATTGGCCTGCATCAACACCTCAGCCATGGATATCCTCCCTTCCTTGACGGAAGCAGCGCACCAGATGGCCGCCGCCCACAT
>JALEIQ010000195.1 GCA_022769795.1 Clostridiales bacterium | reverse complement strand
TTCTTCGCGGCGCGTCTCCATTTTGACAAGCTGGATGCACTGATTATTGATGAAATCGGCAAAAACATCAGCGGTTCCGGCTTTGATACCAATGTGGTGGGGCGTTACCATTCCCCGTGCATCAGCGGCGGGCCATGTATCACAAGGCTATTGATTCTGGATATCTCCAAGCAGTCGAAGGGCAACGGGAACGGCCTGGGCATGGCGGACTTCACCACCAGGCGCGCTGCGGAAAAGTTTGACTTTGTGCAGACCTATCCTAACACGCTCACCGCCACGCTCACCGGCGGTGTGAAAATTCCCATGGTGCTGCCAAACGACCTGCAAGGCGTGCAGTCCTGCCTAAAGACGGCAAACCTGCCCGACCCGCAGGCCGCTACCTTGGTCAGAATCCATAACACGCTTTGTCTGGACGAGATTGAGGTTAGCGAAACGCTGCTCCCCTTCATCCAAAACGATGATCGTTTTGAACAGCTCAGCGAATCCTACGATATGCCTTTCGATTCCAACGGCAATCTGTTTTAACACAAATTCAGCAATAGCCCCGGCCGCACTTTTGCTTGTGCTGCCGGGGCCATTCATGTATAATGGAACATGCTACATGTATCTATTTGCAATGCAAAGCGAGTGAATTTTTTGACGAACAAAGTCTTTGTGCCATTGTATCGGAAAATCTACCAGGAATTAAAGCAGGAGATTCTTAGCGGCAACTATGCCGTTGGCCAGCGCATTCCCTATGAGCGTGAGCTTTGCCAGCGGTTCGCCGTGGAAAGGGTCACGGTACGCAAGGCGTTGCAACTGCTATCGGAAGAAGGGCTTATTGAAAAGCGCAGCGGCGTGGGTTCCTTTGTAACCGCCCGGAAGGGCGATACGCAGCCCATAACCGAATCTGGAGAGAACATTTTGTTTGTCATGCGCCAAAACCAAAACGACATCCGGCACAACACCACATCCTGCAACACAAAGCTGTTTTTCTCCATGGAGGAGCTTTGCAGGCAGAAGGGTTATCTGCTCAGCTATGTTGGGCTGGATGAAAACAGCGATCTTGTCAGCATCGTCAAGGAGCATGCCGTATGCGGCGTGTTTCTGGTAAGCTCCTATCATGAGCGCGCCATAGAGGATATGTGCGCTCTCAACACGCCCACCGTTTTGCTGAACCATCAGGATGCCAACCTGCTTTCCATTATGCCGGATAACCTGGGCATGCTAAAGCAGGTTATTACCTATTTGGCGGAAATGGGCCATCGGCGCATTGCCTATATCGACGGCATGAAGGATTCCTGCAACGCCGAGGAGCGCTGGGAGGGCTTCAAAATCGCCATGTATTTGAACGGCCTCACGGTGGATCCCTCCCTCTACTTTGTAGGAAACTGGACCTTCGAGGGCGGCGAGGCCGCCGCGCGGGAACTGCTCAAAGCCAGGGAGCTTCCCACCGCCGTTTTTGCCGCCAGCGACATGATGGCCGCCGGCGCTATGGATGTGTTCAAGCATCATGGCTTGCGCATTCCCCAGGACATCAGCGTGATCGGCTATGATAACCTGGATATTGATACCGTTCTTTCCCCGCCGCTTTCCAGCGCAACCGTGGATTTCCGCCAAATGTGCAGCGTCGCTTTTGAGCATCTTCAGGCGATTATGCGCACAGGTACGCGCGATACGGATCATTACACCATCCGCATGCCTGCCGTTTTGATTCGCCGCGGATCGGTAGCCCCTCCCAGCGGCGCGCAGCCGCGTTAACGCTTCCGCGCAACGGATTTGGTGGCAATCACATCGCTGCCAAGCCCCAGCACGTTGACAATCAGGCAGCTTCCGCTCTGCACGGGGGCTTCGGCCTTCGCGTTGCGTATCGCTTCCATAACCCGCATAAGCGCGTCACGCGGCACGCTGTTGGTCAGGCGCACGCTCACAAGGGGTTCCTCACCGTTTATCACCCGTATGCTGCTGGACAGGGTGCGCCGGGGGCAGACCGTTTCCTGCCGCGCATAAGCGACGCCCCGCTTGCAGCCCGCTCCCGTTATGGAAAGGATTTCTCCCTGTTCCGCCGTTTCCACATCAATTTCACAGCCGTTTGGACAGATTACGCAGGTATAGCTTTTTTTCATTCCAGGCTCACCTCGATTTCCTCATCCGGTTGAATTTGGCCGCACTTGAGCGAAATTTGCAGCATCTCCGCGGGCAGGACGCGCCTGAACGGCTGACGCAGCAGCAGCCGCCCTCCCTGCCGGATAGCCACG
>JALEIQ010000118.1 GCA_022769795.1 Clostridiales bacterium | reverse complement strand
ATACAAAATCCGCCAGGTCTTGCACGTGCAGCACGTTGCCTGCCGCAAAGATGCCCTCCACGTTGGTCTGGTACCATTCATCCACAACCGGGCCCCGCGTTTTGCCGTCCAGCTCCACGCCCGCCTCCTGGGAAAGCTCGTTTTCCGGAATCAGCCCCGCGGAGAGAATGACCGTATCACACGCATAATACTGCTCTGTACCCGGAATGGGCGACAGCCTTTCATCCACACGCGATACCGTTACGCCCGTCACCCTGGACGAGCCATGAATTTCCGTAATGGTATGGCTCAGATACAGCGGAATATGATAATCGTTCAGGCATTGCTCCAAATTGCGCCTCAGGCCGCTGGGAACAGGCTGTATTTCAAATACGGCCTGCACATGCGCACCTTCCAGCGTAAGCCTTCTGGCCATAATCATGCCAATATCCCCGGAGCCTAATATGACGATTTCGCGTCCCACCATACGGTTGTACAGGTTGACATACGCCTGCGCCGTACCGGCGGTAAACACACCGGCCGGACGCTCGCCCGGAATAGCCAGCGCGCCGCGAGGCCGTTCCCGGCAGCCCATCGCCAGCACAACCGCCTTGGCCTGCACCTGCCTAAGGCCGTCAGCGCAGGCGATGGTAACAAGCTTTTGCGGCGTGATTTGAATCACCGTAGCGTCCGTCAGATACGGAATTTGGTTTTCGATCACCTCGTCAATAAAGCGCTGCGCGTACTCAGGACCGCTTAGCGCCTCGCCAAAGCGCTTGAGGCCAAAGCCGTCGTGGATGCATTGGCGCAGGATGCCGCCCAGCTGCTTTTCGCGTTCAACAATCAGAATATCCCTGACTCCCAGCCGGTGCAGCGCCGCTGCGGCGGCCAGTCCTGCCGGCCCACCGCCAATGATGACCACATCCCGTTTTTCTATATTCACGCTTCTTCCTCCCTCACTTTACCGCTCAGCACCCATGATTGCTGCCTTGCGTAGGTGATCTCCCGCTCGCTCAGGCCAAGCTCCTGCTCCAAAAGCTGCTCGATACGCATTTGGCAGTAGCCGCCCTGGCAGCGCCCCATCATCGCGCGGGTGCGATATTTGACGCCCGTTACCGTATGCACGCCCAGCGGGTTATGAATGGCTTGCAGAATTTCAGCCTTGCTTACCTTTTCGCAGCGGCAGATCATTTCGCCATAGTCCGGGTTCTGAGAAATCAACCGCGCCTTTTCCTCGTCATCTTGATCCGCGAAGCGCACAATGGGCTTACGGATGGGCGAATAGGCCGGATTGAGCTTCAAATCCTCATATTCCCGCATCATGTCGGCCACCATATTGCCAATAGGCATCGCCGCCGTCAAGCCGGGCGACTCAATGCCCACAAGGTTGATTGCGTGCGGGGCGATATCGGGCCGAATTTCAATTTTGAAGTCCTGGATAACGCCCTGCTCGTCCACCCATTTGGGCAGGATGCCGGAATAGTTGCGGATGGCGTCGCCCGGATGGATATGCGGCCAGATTTCCGAAGCGCTCTCCGCCAGATAGGTCATGTTGCGCTTTGGCACGCCGTAATAGGAAAAATCAGTTACTTCTTCCGCGTTTGGGCCTACGATTACGTTTCCATCCACCGTATTGGTAACGTGGATGCCCATGTACGTGTTGCTCGGCACGGGATAGATGGGCATGGGCAGCAGCTTCCCCAGGCGGCGATCCAAAATGATGTAATCGCCCTTGGATCCGATTACGCGATAACCGGTAATGCCCAGCATATTGGAAATAACGCCGCATCCCAGACCGGCGCTGTTGATCAGCCAGCGGCAGCGGTATTGCGCGCGGTTGGTGGTAACGATGTATTCGCCGTTCTCCCTGCCTATGGCCGTTACCTCGTTATCAAGATAGTACGCAACGCCGTTTTGGCAGGCGTTTTCCGCCAGGGCAATGGTATAGCCAAAGGGATCAAGAATGCCGGACGTGGGCGAATACATGGCAAACTCCCCCACTGCCTCGGGCACAAGCTCGTTAAGCTTTTCCTTGGAGATAAGCGACAGCTCCCGTGCGCCGTTGCGCTCGCCCTGCTTGATGGTCTTTTTGAGCGTTTGCAAATCTTCTTCCGTTTTTCCCACAAGCACCTTGCCGCAGCGGATAAACCGGAAGCCAAGCTCGCTTGCCAGCGTGTCCATGTTTCGGTTTCCCTCTACGCAAAGGCGCGCCTTGAGCGTGCCCGTATCATAGGCGAAGCCGCCGTGCACAACGCCGGAATTGCGGCCGCTGGTTTCGTAACATACATCAAGGTTCTTTTCCAGCACCGCAATATTCAGGCAAAAACGGGACAGGCTTCGGGCAATCGCGCTTCCAACCGCGCCTCCGCCAATGATGATTACATCATGCTGCTGCATTCGCAACCCCTCCAGGATTCATCCTATGTATTTTTGAATATTATAGCATATATGTCGAATCTTCTGCAACAATTCCGCATAATTTATGGGATGAATTTAGGATCGTGCTTTCTTTTGCAGCACATCATAGCGGTTTTGATTATACAGGATATGAAAGCGCATGGCCATCTCGGCCTCAAACGGCTGGCGGCTTTGAATATACTCAAAAATCAGTCTATGGCTCAGAAGCGTCTGCTCATATTCCGGCGTTTCCACCTCCTGTGCAAAAACGGAAACGCCGTTCACAATCACGGGAATCAGGTTTTCCATAACCGTATTATGGGTGCATTCGGCTATCTTGCGGTGATAGGCCATATCCAGGGCGGAAAAGCTTTTCTGTTCCCGAATGGCGCTCTCCATCTCCGATAGAATCGTTTCTAGCTGCGCAATTTCCGCCTGTGTGGCGCACTGCGCCGCAAGGGCGGCTATCGGCGGCTCCAGCATTGCGCGCACCTGCATAAGGTCATGCGTGAGCTTGTCCCTGTCGCTTATCAGAGCAAAGCCCAGCGGATCCTCCACAACCCCGGGCTTTTCTGTTACAAACGCGCCCGCCCCCTGGCGAATGAAAACAATATTTCTGGACGCCAGAATTTTCAGCGCCTCCCGCAAGGTGTTGCGCCCAACCTTCAGGCTTGCGCACAGTTCCGCTTCCGTTGGCAGCTTGTCGCCCGGCTGCAAAGCCTGGTCGTGGATGAACGCAATCAGCGTTTCCGCGGTTCGCTCAACCAGCGTTTTACCCTGCGTGCTCATAAGCCTTCCTCCTATCGTTTCGCAATCTCCAACGGAATGCGCGGGGTAAGCCTGCGAAGCCCCTCCTGGGAGAGCGCGGCCATCAGTGAATCAAAGCTGTTGATTTCGCCAAGCGTGCGCATCATGGGGCCGTCCTCGCCCTCGGCTATCTCCATCAGCGCCATGCCCCTAAGCCAGGCCAGCATGGATGTTTCTATCCAGTACAG
Source organism: Clostridiales bacterium (assembly GCA_022769795.1). Lineage (GTDB taxonomy): Bacteria > Bacillota > Clostridia > Christensenellales > Aristaeellaceae > Limiplasma. The sequence continues at coordinate 11,827 of JALEIQ010000118.1, read as the reverse complement.
GAAGGCCGTTCCAGGCGACAGATGTTCCAGGCGCTTCATTTTCAGGTACATTTCAACGCCGTCCAGCACATCATGCCAAATATCCACATAGGCGTAGGCATATTGCTCCTTAGCCATGTGAGCCGCATAATCGTAAGCGTCTGACCGCACAATCCGTATCTTTTCTCGATTGGGGAACTGTGGCAGAAGATATTTCTCAAACAGCGCGATTACATTTTCATCCCGTTCAATCACCGTAACCTGCGCAACCTGCGGCTTGCGCGCGGCCATGAAGGCATAGTAGCCCAGCCCCAGGCCAAACACGGCTACCTTTCCGCTCACGGCCTGAATATCCGCCGTCATGGTGTTGATCTCGCTTGGGGTGACGGTCATCCATTCCCGTCCATTTTCCAGAACCACAGGCGTAAGAAAAGGCTCTGTAAAATAGCCGACCTGTGGAATTTCGCGTCCATCCGGCATTAGGCGCAGGTCATCGCTGGCGAAGGCTTCATATGGCTCCAGCCGCTTATACCCAAGCGTCCATGCGCCCTGCGCGGCCTCCGGCATGCGAATGGCCGCGTAATACGGGTCGGCACGGCAAACTTGCGCATTCATACAACGAACGGCAGGCCGAAAGTACCGCTCCTGCATTTCACGGGCCTCGCCGTCCCGCGCCGCATCCAGGCCGCACGCCGCGCCCATGAGCAGGCTGTATGCTGCTTCAGCGGATACCCCGCACTCCCGGCAGAGCATTTCCACATCGTCCTTGGTTACAAACCGGGGGCAAAGGCTCAAATAGCCGCTGAACAGCTCCAATGCCCGCAGGTTTTTTTCCGCCATAAGCAGCGCTGCGTCCAGCCTAACCCTGTCCTGAGGAGATAAACGGATTGTCTGCAAGCCAAACACTCCAATTTTTCAAAATCCGCTTTCACGCGCAACGCCCGGAAGCGCTTTTGCGGTTCCGGGCGTTTGGAAAAAGCCTTATCTCGCCACAGCCGCCTTGATTAAGGCGGAAAACAGCGGGTGTGGCTTACCGGGCCGGCTTATATATTCGGGATGATAGATAACCGCAGCATAGAAGGGATGACCTTCCAGCTCAAACGCCTCGGGATAGCCCGCGTCCACGCTAGAGCCCGCCAGCTTCAGCCCCTTCTGCGCCAGCGCCTGCACATAGGCCGGGTCTACCTCGTAGCGGTTTGAATGCCGCTCGGCAATGCAATCGCTGCCATACAGGGTTCGAAGCATGCCGTCCGCAAGCTTGATGCCGCTCAGGCCCATACGCGCCCGGCTGCGGCTGTCATTCTGGCAAATTCGTTCCTCAGGAATGCGAACCACCGCATGCCGGGTTTCACAATCCACCTCCGTGGTATGCGCGTCCGCGAGTTGCAGCAGGCTGCGAGCCGCTTCCACAATAGCAAGCTGCATACCGTACCCAATCGCCAGGAAGGGAATCTGGTTTTCCCGGGCAAACCTTGCGGCCGCAATCATGCCGTCCGCGCCCGTTGCGCCGTACCCGCCCGGAATCACAAGCGCCGCGTACCTACCCAGAAGCGCCTCCACCGTATCGTCCGTAATGCTCCTGGCGTCCACCAGATCAATCACAGCACGCACGCCGGTCTGAATCGCCGCATGTCTGATGGCTTCCATAACCGATAGGCACGCGTCCGGCACGGAGGGATACTTGCTTACTATAGCCACGCGAACAGGCTTCGCAACCTCGCGCGCCCTCTTTGCCAGCATCCTCCAGTCCTCCAAATCGGGCGTGGTATCCGGCAAGTGCAGCTCGGCCAGCACCGCCCGGGCAAACCCTTCCTTCTCCAGCACCAGGGGCAGGTCGTAGAGCATATCAACATCCAGGTTCTGGATTACATTGCTTGTTTTCACGTTGCAGAATAATGCGATCTTATCCTTGCCCTCTCCGCTCATGGGCACCTCTGTACGGCATACGATCACATCCGGCTGGATGCCCACCGAGCGCAGCGATTTTACACTGCTCTGCGTGGGCTTGGTTTTCAGCTCTCCAGCCGAAGAAATATAGGGCATCAGCGTCAGGTGCACATAGCAGCAATCGCTGGGGTTGGCGCATTCCAAACGCATCTGGCGGATTGCCTCCAAATAGACGGACGCTTCCATATCGCCCACCGTGCCGCCAATTTCCACAATGCTGATATCCGCGCCGGAACGCTGCGCCACGTCGCGGATGTTTTGCTTGATCTCGTTTGTAACATGTGGAATCGCCTGGATGGTTTCGCCATGAAACTCTCCTCGCAGCTCCTTTTCCAGCAGGCAACGGTGTATTTTGCCCGTGGTGCAGCACGCCTCGCCCGGCAACGTCGTATCCACAACGCGCTCATAGGTTCCAATATCCAAATCTACCGCGTGCCCGTCCTCCGTAATGAAGGATTCGCCGTGCTCCAAAGGGCTCATAAAGCCAGGCTCGGCGTTGTAATACAAATCGAGCTTCTGCATTGCCACGCTGTATCCGCGCGCCGTAAGCAGCCTGCCCAGCGCGGCCGCAGTTACGCCCTTGCCCAAGGAGGACGTTACGCCCCCGGTAATAAATACGTATTTCATCGTTCCCGGCTCCTTTGCGATTGATCAAAAACGATTGTACAAATCTAAAAATACCTTGTCAACCCTTCTCAACGGCCAGGGTTATCACCTGGGGCCGCAGATGGATATCCGCGCTTGTGAAGCGAAGGAGCGGCATTTGCTCATCCTTTGCACCGGCAAGCCGCAAAAAATCCTCCAGAGGCGCGATGGGCATTTCCTCGTCATACCGGGTGCGGTAATGCATAGGCACCGTAACCGTGGGCCGCAGCGCCTGCTTGGTTGCGTAAGCCGCGGCGGCGTCTATGGTATAATACCCGCCAACCGGCAGCATCAGCAAATCCAAATGACCAATCCGCTTTTGAGTGGGCAGATCGGGCACATGGCCCAAATCCCCCGCATGGCCAACGCGCATGCCCTCCGCCTCAATCACAAAAAAGAGGTTGGGGCCACGAAGCGCGCCGCTCTGTCCGTCGTGCCAGGTGGGAATGCCCATAACACGCAGGCCATGCCCGAGCTGATGCACGCCCGGCTGATCGATAATCTCAGCCCCGCCGCTTATGCATTCCACGCCGTCGTGGTCATGGTGATGGTGGCTGATCAGGCAGATATCCGCCTCGAGCTTTCTGCGCGGATAGTGATAGAACGCGCCGTAGGGATCGAGCGCTATCCTTGTTCCATCCGCCAGCGTAAGGGTAAAAAAGGAATGCCCCATATATTTGAGAATCATACCGTTTCTCCTTTCCGTTCTTGCCCGGCAAGCCATGCCGCCAGGATGCCGCCAGCGGCGCTTGACAGCGCTTCCCCCCTGCGCAGCCGCTGTGCGCATAAGCCGTGCAGGGCAGGTATGGCCCGCTTGAGCGCGCTGTCCTGGGCCGTAAGCTTCAACACCCTGCGTACCATCTCCATAGGCTGCCTTTCCAGAGGTGCGGAATGCATCAGCAACAGACGGCATAGCGCATAGGCGGGGTGCAGCTCCGCATCCGCAGGGAGCGGGGGCGGCTGGTCGGGCAGCCCTTCCAGGCGGCTTCGCCAGGCCTCCGCCGTCCAGTCCAGGCGGCACAATGCCCTGGCTGCGTCCGGCAAAATGGCAAGCCCCTGCCGCGCAAACCGCTCCCGCAAGGCCGGAAGCGCAATTCCCATGCGCGGCAAATCGCTAATCCAAAGGGCGCTGTCATCCGAGCATATCCTCACGAAGCATTTTCCGCCGCCTTCTTGGCAGAGCTCCTGATAAAGCTCCTTTTGTGCCGCTGCAAGGTCAATCATCGCCCTGCCTCATCAGGCGCAGCTCCATATCGTGCACAGCCGCGAACCTGCCGTTTAAATCAAGCTGGTAGCTTAAAAGCAGCTCCCCGCCATCCTCGGCAAGGTCATAACGCAGCCGGGTGCAGTAGACCGCCAGCTCCATATCTCCATAGGGCGTATGATATTGGCCCTCATACCGGCACCCCATCCGAAACACCATATCCGTGGCATAATCGCCATTGCGGCTCATTGTCGCCACGTCATTCTCAATGGTAACCGTTACGCGCTGCGCGGGCATCCCCTCCTCCAGCGTTTCCTCGTAACGTATCACGGCGCGGTTCTCATACAGTTCCAACACGCCGGAGGTAAGCATCGTAAGCGTTTCATCCTCGTTCGCCTCGTCGCGGTGCGCGTTGGAATGAATGGAAATCAGCATGGGAATCGCCTGCATAGAACGCTTCACCCCCTTAACGGTTTGGTAAAAACCTGATATACTGTATGTACTATATCATAATGGAAGGGTGCGTTGCAATGCTTTGCCTGGAGGCGCACGCAAAGATTAACTGGACGCTGGACATCCTTGGAAAGAGGGAGGATGGCTATCATCTGATGGATATGCTGATGCAGTCCATTTCGCTTTCTGACACGCTTTGGCTGGAGCCCGCGGACGAACTCACGCTGGAAGGCGCGCAGGACGAAGCCGCCCATGAGCAACAAGCGGATAGCCGCCCGGGCGCGCTTGAAAGCGCCGCTGTGTGCTATGACCAGTCAAACCTTGTGTATCGCGCCGCCCTGCTGCTCAAGGAGCGATATGGCGTGCGTCAAGGAGCGCGCATGCGTCTAATCAAGCGCATCCCCTCCGGCGCGGGCCTTGGCGGCGGCAGCGCAGACGCGGCCGCCGCGCTGCTGGGCTTGAACGAGCTTTGGAAGCTTCAGCTTTCCCGGCAGGCTTTGCTGGAGGCGGGCCTCTCCCTTGGCGCTGATATTCCCTTTCTGCTCACAGGCGGCCTGGCGCGCGTCGGCGGGATTGGGGAAGCCATTACGCCGCTCGCGCCCGCACCCCGGCTTTGGCTGCTGCTTATGCAGCCATGCGGCGGGCTTAGCACGCGCGAGGTATTTTCCGCGTTTGACTCGCTTCCGCCCGGCGCGCTCGCACATCCGGATACCGAAGCCGCTCAGGCCGCTCTGCTGTCAAACAATCCATCCGTCCTTGCCGCGGCTATGCAAAACGTGCTTGAGGGCGTAAGCCTACGGGCGCGGCCAGCCATGCAGGAAGCAATCGCGGCTTTGGAAAGCAGCGGCGCCCTGCGCGCCATGATGACAGGCAGCGGCTCCGTCGTCTATGGGCTCTATAAAGACGAGGCGCACGCGCGAGCGGCTCATGCCTCCCTACAGCGCCAGGCCGAAAGGCTCGGCTGGGGACGCGTATGGCTAGCGCACACGCTTCCCTGACGCATGCCAAAAAAGCGTTTGCATTCATAGGGCAAACAGTTTATAATGCTAAGGTAGCGCATAGGCCCTTGGGGGCGTTTTGCATAGCTTTCAAACGGTCGAAATCAGGCAGAAAGAAGGTTCGATTCCCATGGCCAATCCCACCTTTACCATTACCATGAAAAACGGCGGCGTTATGACCGGCGAGCTCTACCCCAATATTGCGCCTCAAAGCGTAGGCAATTTCATATCCCTTGCCAACAGCGGTTTTTATGATGGGCTCATCTTCCATCGCTGCATTCCCGGGTTTATGATTCAGGGCGGCTGCCCCAACGGCACTGGCATGGGCGGCCCCGGTTACCGCATCAAGGGCGAGTTTGCACAGAACGGCGTACCCAACCCGCTGAAACATACCTACGGCGTGCTCAGCATGGCCCGCAGCATGATGAAGGACAGCGCCGGTTCCCAGTTCTTTATCATGACCAGCGACAGCCCCCATCTGGACGGTTCCTACGCCGCTTTTGGCAAGGTGACCAGCGGCATGGAAGTTGCCGATGGCATTGTATCGCAAAAGACGGACCGCGCTGACAAGCCGCTTGAGCCGCAGGTCATCGCCTCGATCCGTGTGGAAACCAACGGCGTGGAATATCCCTTTACCAAGCTGTAATGGAGCAACGCGGCGCACGGGCATCGAATTCCCCTGCGCCGCGCTTTTTATCATTTGTTGAAAGGATGCGTTTGCCTCTATGCCACCCACCCTGCCGGAGCTGCTTTCCCCCGCCGGTGACATGGCCGCCCTCCGCGCCGCCGTTGATTGCGGCGCAAACGCGGTCTATTTGGGATACAAGGCATTTGGCGCGCGCGCCAACGCCGTCAATTTCGACGCGGAGGCGCTGCCGCAAGCCGTACAGTATGCGCATCTTTATCACGCGCGTGTTTATGTAACGGTCAATACCCTTGTAAAGGAGCATGAAATTTCTGCCCTACAGCAGGCCCTTGAGCAGATTGAGGCCGCGTGCGCCGACGCGGTAATCGTACAGGATTTGGGCGTGGCATCGCTTGTGCGTTCGCACTTCCCCAGGCTTGATCTGCATGCGAGCACGCAAATGGCCGTGTGCAACGCCTCGGGAGCGCTTGAGGCCCGGGCGCTTGGCTTTCGCCGCGTGGTGCTTGCGCGCGAATGCGGCCTGGAGGATATCCGCAGCGTGGCCGCAACCGGCGTGGAAACGGAGATTTTCGCCCATGGGGCCCTCTGCACCGCCGTCAGCGGCCGTTGCTTGATGAGCAGCATGTCGGGCGGCCGAAGCGGCAATCGCGGGCGCTGCGCCCAGCCCTGCCGTCAATGCTTTCAGCTTTCTGGCGGGCAAAACGGCCCGTTGCTTTCCCTGCGCGATTTATGCCTGCTGGAAGATCTGCCGGTTCTGTGCGATGCGGGAGCCGCTTCTCTCAAGCTGGAAGGCCGCCTGAAAAGCGCGGAATACGTAGCCGTTGTTACCTCCGTATACCGCAAAGCGCTGGACAATCTCGCACAGGGGCATTTTCATGTAACCGCGGAGGATAAGCGGCAGCTGCTTCAAATCTACAATCGCGGCGGCTTTACGCGTGGGCATGCGCTTGGCGCCGAGGACGCGGCTCTGGTAACGCCGGAGCGTTCCGGTCATGACGGGCTGCCCGCCGGAAGGGTGCTCTCGCTGAAGCGCGGCATGGCCGTGCTAAAGACGGACGCGGCTCTCAACGACGGCGATACCCTACAGCTTCGCACGAGAAACAGGGATTACGACCTTCGCTATTCCGGGCCCGACGTATCCGCTGGCAACACCGCCCTGCTCCGCTTGCGTCCGGATATCCGCATTCAGCCCGGTACGCCCGTTTCGCGTCTGAGCGACGCGCGTCAGCTGGAAGCGGCGCGCTCGCATGAACCCGCGTCCATTCCCGTAACCATGGCGGCGCGTATTCAGCTTGGCCGCCCCTCGGCGCTTGCCATAAGCGACGGAACAACCAGCGTGACGGTTGAAGCCGACGCGCCGCAGCCCGCGCAAAGCAAGGTGCTCACCTCCGGCGACGTTTGCAGGCAGCTTGAAAAGCTGGGCGGCACGCCATACAGGGTAAAGGCCACAGGCGGCAAGCCCTGCATACAGGTGCTGATGGACGGCAACGTATTTTTGCCTACAAGCGCGCTCAACACCCTCCGGCGCAACGCCGTCAGCCACCTCACCCAGGCCCGTATCAAGGCCTTTGAGTGCCGCAAAAGGGCGGCTTTGCCTCCGCGGCGAACGTCGCCGCAGCGCCCCGGCTTTGAGAGGATCGGCCCCGAAACGTTGGCCGCCATCTTTTCCGCGCCAGAGGCCGCGCCCCTGTTATACGAGGCGGGCGCGACGCTGCTGTGTTACGAGCCCCGCGTTTTTACGCCGCGGGCGCTTGACAGCGCGCTTAGCAAAATGCCGCCTGGCGTTTGGCTCCGCCTTCCCCCGCAAATCACCCAAAGCACAATGGACGCCGTTTGGCCGGTCCTTTCCGCACGTTGCGCGCGCCTGGGCGGTATCCTTGCGGAAAGCATAGCGCAGCTTGGCCTGGAGCTTCCGCTGCCCATTCTCGCGGGCGAAGGCATACCCGCCGCAAACCACGAAGGCGTCCGCCGCCTTGCCCAGGAGGGCGTTTGCGGCTTCACCCTGTGGCCGGAGTGGACAGGCCGTGAGCAGCTTGACCTGCTTCCGCTTGAGCTTCCCGCGCTCCTGAAAGTGTATGGATACGAAACCCTAATGCTGCTGAACCACTGTCCCGAACGCGTCCGTCTCGGCCTTACGCAGGATCGTGCCAACTGTACGCTGTGCTCTAACAGCCGCATGGTGTGCGGCAAAGAGTCCGCCACGCTTACCGACCGCAAGGGATACCGCTTCCCCCTGATGCGCACGCGCTTCCCAGAGGGCTGCGAGATCAGCGTTCTAGGCGCGTTGCCAACCGATTTAAGGGCTTTTGACGATGACCGCCGCAGGCTTGGCGCAGGCATGCTGCTGCGTTTTACCACGGAATCCTTGGACGAGCAAATAGCCCTCACGCGTCAGTACGCGGCGCTGCTCTCGGGCGCCCCCATCCCGCCTGTCGGTTTCCCAACCACGTCGGGCCACTGGCTGCGCGGCGTAGAATAGCATTCTATTTGGAAAGGACGACGAATCTATGGAACAGGAACGCGCCCTGCGCGTGCTGGAATTTACCAAAATCCGCGAGCGCCTCTCCGTTCATGCGCTTACGGACATGGGCAAGGCGAAATGCCTGTCGCTGAAGCCCTATGACGACTTTTCGGATGTGCTTCACGCGCTTGATGAAACCGAGGAAGCATGCGTGCTGCTCAGCTATTTGGGCGGCCAACCCCTGAGCGGCTTCCCCGATGTGCGAGAGCAGGTAGCCCTTGCACAAAAGGGCGCATGCCTTAGTCCGCGCGCGCTGCTGGATGTGGCGGCATGCCTTCGGGCCGCCCGCGCGGCGCGAAGCGCCTTGGTGCGCGACCGCGAGGATACGCCCATCCTCACCGGCATGGCCAGCCGCCTCACCACATTGGACGGGCTGGAAAACGATATTTCCGCCGCCATCCTCAGCGAGGAAGAAATCGCCGACCGTGCCTCCGCGGAGCTATTTCAAATTCGCCGCCAAATCCGCAGCGCCAACGAGCGCATGCGTGAAAAGCTTAACCAGATGATCCGCTCCTCCAGCTTCTCCAAGAACCTTCAGGACAGCATCATCACCATGCGCGGCGACCGCTACTGCATTCCCGTAAAGGCTGAATGTCGCGCCAACGTACCCGGCCTTGTGCACGACCAAAGCGCTACGGGCGCTACGTTGTTTATCGAGCCCATGTTCGTTGTGGAGCTGGGCAACGATCTCAAGCAGCTTCGCGCGCGCGAGCAGCAGGAGATCGCGCGCATCCTCCAGGCCCTGTCCGACCAAATCGCCCCGCATGCGGAAAGCGTGCTCCTGAACATAGAGCTGCTTGCCCACCTTGATTTTGCGTTTGCAAAGGGGCTTCTGGCCCGGGAGATGCACGCTTGCCTGCCCAAGATGAACACGCGCGGCTATATCAAGATTGTGCGCGGCCGCCATCCGCTCATTGACTCCGATAAGGTTGTTCCCAGCGATCTTTGGCTGGGCGACGGCTTCACCACGCTGATTATCACGGGCCCAAACACCGGCGGCAAAACCGTTACGCTCAAAACCGTGGGCCTTTTTACGCTCATGGCGCAAAGCGGTTTGCAGGTGCCCGCCGCCCTTGGCACCGAGCTAAGCGCGTTCAGGTGCGTATATGCGGATATCGGTGATGAGCAGAGCATCGAGCAGTCGCTTTCCACCTTCTCCTCCCACATGACCAATATTGTGGATATCGTATCCAACGTGTGCGAAAACGACCTCGTTCTTTTTGACGAGCTGGGCGCGGGCACCGATCCCACCGAGGGCGCTGCATTGGCCCAAACCATCCTGCAAAGCCTGCTGGATTTGAAAATCCGCACCATGGCCACAACCCATTACAGCGAGCTCAAGGCCTTTGCCCTGAGCACCCCGGGCGTTGAAAACGCAAGCGTGGAGTTTGATGTTGAATCTCTCCGGCCCACCTATAGGCTTTCCATCGGCATACCCGGCAAAAGCAACGCGTTTGAGATTTCCCGCAAGCTTGGCCTGCCGGAGCGGCTGATTGACGGTGCGAAGGCTCTGCTTTCCAAAGAGGACATCCGCTTTGAGGACGTAATCGCCAACGCGGAGTACCATCGTCAAATCGCGGAGCGCGAGCGCCAAATTGCCGAGGAGGCGCGCAAGGAAACCGTTCATCTGCGCGATGAGGCTGAAAAGCTGCGCCGCGAGATTGAGCAAAGCAAGGAAAAAAGCCTCAGAAAGGCCAAGGACGAGGCGCGCCGCATCCTTGAGAACGCGCGCCGGGAATCCGACGGAATCATCCGCGAGCTAAAAGCCATGAAAAAGCAGGCGCAAACGCCCGAGCATGAGGTACAGCGCCTGAAAAAGCGGATGGAGGACGGCATTGAGGCGCTCAGCGAAGGGCTGGGCGAAAAGAGCCAGACCAACTTTACGCCGCCCAAAAGCGTGCGTCCCGGAGATAGCGTTGAAATTGTACATTTAGGCACGCGCGGCACGGTATTGGCTCCCGCGGACCGAAACGGCGAGGTACAATTGCAGGCTGGCATTCTCAAAATGAAAGCCCATATCAGCCAGTTGCGCCTGTTGGAACCCGAAAAGCCCGTCCAGAGCCGCGTGCTCAATAAAGCCTCAGCCGCGCGTCCGGCGGTACCCATGGAGGTGGATGTGCGTGGCATGAACCTGGAAGAAGCGCTTAACGCTGTGGACACTTACCTGGCGGACGCCACGCTCGCCGGTTTAAACGAGGTAAGCATCATTCACGGCAAGGGCACGGGCGTGCTGCGCGCCGGTATTCAGCGCCACCTCAAAACCCATATGAACGTCAAAAAATACCGCGACGGTATGTATGGCGAGGGCGAACAGGGCGTTACCATTGTTACCCTAAAATAATCTACTGCAAATGGAGTGAAAATCATGGCCGACAAGCAGCGAATTTTACTGGTGGACGACGATCCCAACATCAGCCATTTGGTAAGGCTGTATCTGGAAAAGGAGGGCTTTGCCGTAACCGAGGCCGCCCGCGGCGACGATGCGCTGAAAAGCTTCGCGCAGGAAGCGCCCGCGCTTGTGCTGCTGGACGTGATGCTGCCCGGGATGGACGGCCTGCAAGTGCTTAAAGAGATTCGCAAAACCAGCAAGGTTCCCGTAATCATGCTCACCGCCCGCGATGAAACCTTCGACAAGGTGCTGGGGCTTGAGTTGGGCGCGGATGATTACATCACCAAGCCCTTTGAAACAAAGGAGCTGGTTGCGCGCGTCAAAGCGGTTCTGCGCCGCGCGCCAGCTGCCGAAGGCCGCCCCGCGGACGACGGCGACGATACGCTTCACTACCCTCAGCTTACCGTCAGCCTGGCCCGTTACGAGGTCACCTATGAGGGCCGGGAGCTGGAAATGCCCCCTAAGGAGCTGGAAGTGCTTTATTACCTGGCTTCTCACCCCAATATGGTGTTTACCCGCGAACAGCTTTTGGAACGCGTTTGGGGCTTCGATTTCTTTGGCGACAGCCGTACCGTGGACGTGCATATCAAACGTCTGCGTGAAAAGCTGACTGAATGCGAAAAATACGGTTGGGAAATCCACACCGTATGGCGCGTAGGCTATAAATTTGAATATAAGACCGCCTAAGGTGCTTTCCTGAGAGGATGACTCCATGTTCCAGACCATGTTTGACAGGCTGCTGGCGCTGTTTATGATCGTTATCCTGCTGGTAGCGCTCATCGGCGGCGCGTTCTCCATGTTTTCCATCCGAGCTTCCATGGTGGAAAGCCGCATGGACAGCCTTCTTTCCCAGGCAAGAGAAATCGCCTTTCTTGCCAGCCGGGTTGGGGATAGCAGCCTCACGGACTATCTCAACCTTCAAACCTCCACCATGGCCTATTTGCAATGGAAGGCCCGCACCGTATACGAGGATTACGGGGCCTACATCCTCATTGTGGATCGTTCTGGCCGCGTAATGGACAATATGCAATCCGCCATCGAAGGC
>JALEIQ010000115.1 GCA_022769795.1 Clostridiales bacterium | reverse complement strand
GATGGGAATGCGGCTATTGATGCAAAAAATGAATGTATCCAAAGAAGAAGCTGCCGCCTTTGGCGACAACTTCAACGATGAAACCATGCTCGATAGCGTGGGGTATCCTTTTTTGATGTCAAGTGCCGACCCCGCTTTGCGAAAGTCTGGCTACATGCTATGCGAAAAAGAGCTGCCCGTGCTCAAGCGGATTATCGGAGGGCGAGGAACGCTGCTTACCGAATAAAATTGGTGCGGATAACCGCTTCGCGTTGAGGAAAGGAAATGCCATTTTGCTTACCGCACTCAATGCACTTGAGCAGCCAAGCCATGTTGCGCGCAAGCGTGCGCATGGTTTGCAGGCCCTCCTCGTCCTTGCGTACGTCTTCCGGCGTGTTGCCATGCACCTGGTTCCAGTATTGGGAAGAAACCACCGGCATGCAGTTGATGGTAAAGTAACGGTTGATATCGTCAAAGGTTGTGGCGCAGCCTCCGCGGCGCGCGCTCACCACGGCGGCGGCTGGCTTTCCGGCCAGCTTTTTTCCATGACTGTAAAACAGGCGATCCATGAAGCTTTTTAGCTGCCCGGATATGCCCGCGTAATACACGGGCGAGCCAAAAATCAGCCCGTCTGCCTGAGCAATGGTTTCCGCCAGAGCGTTTACAGCGTCGCTAAAAACGCATTTGCCAAGCTTGCCGCACGCTCCGCAAGCGGCACAGCCGCGTATCGGCTCTTTTCCAATGTGGAGAAGCTCGGTTTCAATACCCTGCTTTTCAAGCTCATTAGCGGCTTCGCTCAGCGCTGTATAGGTACAGCCTTGCGCATTGGGACTTCCATTCACCAGTACAACCTTCATTGCCAAACGCCTCCTGAAGAATACATTGCAGTTTACAGTATAGCACAAAGCGGCCCGTTATGTACAAACACAACAAGCATGAAAATCAAAAAGCCCGCATATGCGTTTTTTGCATATACGGGCGGAAACACGACGCTTATTTTTCCTTTACGATTTCGTCGCTGGGTACGCTATGGGCTACCAGACCCGGCTTGGGCTCCTTGCTTTCCGGCATAATCAGGTTAAGCAGAATGCCGGAGATGATGCCCAGACCGATACCGCTGAAGCTGAAATCCGGGCCGCCGATGGTAGCGCCGCCCATCGCCAGCACCAACATGACCGCGGCGATACACAGGTTGCGGTTTTTGGTGAAGTCCACATGGTTTTCAACCAGTGTGCGCAGGCCAACGGAGGCAATCATACCATAGAGCACAATGCACGCGCCGCCCAGAACACAGTTGGGAACGGTTTCCACAATGCCAATCGCCTTGCCGCAGAAGGAGATCACAATAGCAATCAAAGCGGCCAGCCTCAGGGTAACCGGATTATAGTTGCCAGTAGCGGCAAGCACAGCGGTATTTTCGGAATATGTGGTATTCGCGGGGCCGCCGATGAAGCCCGCCACCATGGTTGCCAGGCCGTCGCCCATCATGGTGCGGTGCAGGCCGGGGTCTTTGGTAAAGTCACGGCCCACAACGGCGCCGTTCGCATACACGTCTCCCACGTGCTCCACCATGGTTACAATCGCAATCGGGGAGATAATGCCGATTGCCCGAAGAATTTGACCGCCTCTGTTCACAAAGTCGAAGGTGGGGAACACCACCTTGGGCAGCTCCAACCAGGCATGCTGGGACAATGCATTCAGGTTCATCAGCTTTGCGGGCGCAAGGCCGGTGGCGGTTACAATCAGGCTTAGCACATAACCGGTGCCCAGCGCGATTACAATGGAGGCCATTTTGAACATGCCCTTGCCATAGCTGGAAAGCAGCACGGCTGTGAGGCAAGTAATTAGCGCCAGAGCCCAGCTCCAGTAATAACCGGAGGTAAAAAGCTCGAAGCCGTTATTGCTCTGAATATTGTTGATGGCGGAGGAGGCAAGGTTTAGGCCGATAATGGCGATACCCACGCCGCGCACGACGGGAGGGAAAAGCCGATCGATAAATTTCATACCGATGAGCTTAATCAAAAGCGCAAAGACAAGATAAATCGCGCCAGCGCCGATGATTCCCCACATGGCGACCTGAACCTGTTCCACGTGGTTTGCGCCAAAGCTGTTTGGCGCACCCGCAGGATCAAGCACGATACAAAGAGCGGCGATAAAGGCAAAGGAAGAACCCAGGAACACCGGGTTTTTGCCGCCGGTGCACAGGTGGAATACCAGCGTGCCAAGGCCCGCAGCCAGCAATGCAACGCCAACGTCCAGGCCGGTGAGCAGGGGAACGAGGATGGTAGCACAGCTCATGGCAAAAGCATGTTGGAAGCCAAGGGCCACCAGCTTGCCGCCGCTTACCTTTTCATAGGTCTTAGTGCCGGGGAAAAGAAGATCATTCAGCTTTTTCAGACCGTTCATTCGTGCATGCTCCTTTATGATTTTGTGCATGCAAAGACTCACGGTACCCTTGTTGCCGTGAGCCTCACACTCGAATATTTACTTTACAGTAGGAAGAATGACTTTGTCAACAAAATATCGAATTATTTCATAAAAATGTAATAATGAGTACGAAAAGCTACGTCCTTTAGAACAATCAAAAGAACAAAACGTTCGATCATTTGAAGCCAAGGCTAGGTTTTCCGGTATACGGCGTAAATACAACGCTGCTGTATTCCACAATCACGTACATGCCGTTTTCCAGTTCAAAATCGGTTTCTGTTTTATCGGTTATCGGATTGTAGCCCTTGGATTTATCGCTCACCAGGGATTCGCTTGCATAATAATCGTCCCATTCAAGATCCTTTTTATTTGCGGATAGCGTTCTGCCACACTTGACATAGGCGCTCGCGTAGGAATCCGTTTCACTGGCCTTAAGGGTCCAATGCCCGGCGGGAATATCCGCTCCAACCTGATATACGCCCTGGGGTACCGTGACTTCTTCCCATTTCTCGCTTTCCCACAGGGCAAGATTGATCTGATCCTTGAGGGCAACCAGCTCGTCATAGCTCATGCCGGATAAATCAATCGTTTTGGCCGAGGCGCTCGCGGTACAAAGCATAAGGACTGCCAGCAAGGCGGAAAACAGCTTTTTCATGGATATTAACTCCTTTTTTATATGGTGGTTGCGGCATTAAGGCTTATTGGCGTTTCAAAAGCCCTTTAAGCCCCAAAAAATCCTCCCCGGCCCAAAACCGGGGAGGAAGGGATTTAGACCTTGCCCGTCAGCTTCTCATAGATCTTGCAGTAATCAACGGCGCTGTGCGTCCAGCTATAATCGCCCTCCATCCCGCGGGAACGAAGCAGCTGAATGAGCTCCTTGTTTTCGTTATAGCAGCTCAGAGCGCGGCGAACCACATTGAGCATATCGTGCGCGTTATAGTTCAGGAAGGTAAAACCGTTGCCTTCCTTTGTATACTCATTGTAACTGAGCACAGTATCCCGCAGACCGCCCGTTTCGCGCACGATAGGAATCGTGCCATACCGCAGGGAGATGAGCTGGCTAAGGCCGCATGGCTCAAACAGCGAGGGCATTAGGAAGAAGTCCGAACCGGCGTAAATTTTGTGCGCCAGCTCGTGATCCATCGCAAAGCGCGCCGACAGCCTGCCGCGATACTGCTGCTCCGCCCAGCTAAACAGGTTTGTATAACGCGCGTCGCCCATACCAAGCACAATCATTTGAACGTTTTCGTTCATGATATCGCCAAGTACGCAGTCCACCAAATCCAAACCCTTTTGATTGCTCAGACGGCCAACCATGGAAATCAGAGGAATGTCGGGATTGACCTCAAGCCCAAGATCCTTTTGCAGCTTGGCTTTGTTTTCGGCCTTGCCGGACATATCCTTGATAGAATAGTTTTTGTAGATCATGGGGTCGGTTTCGGGGTTGTACTCATCGACGTCAATGCCGTTGAGCACACCGTAAAGCGAGTCATGACGGGCGCGAATCAGGCCGTCAAGACGCTCTCCGTAATAGGCGGTGGTGATTTCCTCGGCATAGCTGGGGCTGACGGTGGTAATAGCGTCGCTGTAAACCAGGCCCGCCTTCATGAAGTTGGCGCAGCCAAAGCATTCCAGCTTGTCGGCGCTCCACAGGCCGTCGCCCAGGCCCAGCACATCCTGCACTTCCTTGATGCCAAAGATGCCTTGATATTGCAAGTTGTGAATGGTAAAGACTGTGCGGATGCCCGTATAGAAGGGCAAATGTGCGTACTGAATCTTTAAAAGCGCCGGTACCATGCCGCTTTGCCAGTCGTGCGCATGCAGAATATCGGGGCTGAAATCAAGCAGCGGGAGGGCGTTGAGGCAGGCGCGGCAGAAGAAGCCATAACGCTCATACTCGTCTCCGCCCAGGCCATAGATGTAGGGACGGCCAAAGTAGTACTTGTTATCCAGGAAGTAGTAAATCACGCCGTCCTTTTTGAGCATCTGCACGCCGCAGTACTGCCTGCGCCAGCCTAGCTGAACGTCAAAGTCCAGCACATATTCCATTTGCGCCTGCCATTGCTGGGGAATGGCCGTATACATCGGTAGCATAACGCGCACATCGTGGCCCTTCTTGGCCAACACGGGAGCGAGCGCGCCCACCACATCCGCCAGGCCGCCCGTTTTGATGAACGGTACGCATTCACTGGCTGTGAACAGAATTTTCATAGTTAGAAACCCTCCGTTTCTGATGGGATTTATGCTTAGATGACCATGTTCTTAGAGATAACGATGGGGTAGGCGCTCGGGCCAATCAGCTTGCCATCGTGCTTGATAACGGCCTGCTTATCCAGAATGCAGTTTTCAAGCTGCACGTCCTCCTCCACGTGGCAGTCCTGCATGATGATGCAGTTCTTAACGCTGGCGCCCTTATCGATTTTTACGCCGCGGAACAGCACGCTGTGCTCAACCATGCCGTCGATGATGCAGCCGTCGGCCACCATGGAATTGACCACGCGCGCGTCATCCATGTAGCGGGCGGGCAGCTCGTCGCGCACCTTGGTATATACGGGCCGGTCCTCCGGGAACAGGCGATGGCGCACATCGGTGTCCAGGGTATCCAGATTAAACTT
Source organism: Clostridiales bacterium (assembly GCA_022769795.1). Taxonomy (GTDB): domain Bacteria; phylum Bacillota; class Clostridia; order Christensenellales; family Aristaeellaceae; genus Limiplasma. The sequence goes on along the minus strand of JALEIQ010000115.1, from coordinate 4,436 downwards.
GAAGTAGCTTTGCACGCTATCCAGGCGGAAGCACAAATCCTTGTACTCATAGCCGCACATCTTCAGGCCCTCGTCGCGGGCAATGCGCTGCAATACGTCGCGCACCAGCTCGTGATAGCCGCGCGCCGCGCCGCGATCCACAAGATCGATCAGCAAATCCTTGCGCATCAGCAGCACTTCCATGCTGGTGTTCTCGTAATGAGGCTTGGTGGGATCGATCTCGATATCGATGATATTTCCCGCCTCGTCGAGGTCAAAATAGGTGCCGTATTCGGGACGGCGCATATCGGGATCCTTGGTATACATCATCATTACGTCGCAGCCGGATTCCTGATACTTCTTAAACATGCCGGTGAAATTGGCGTTGAACACAATCAGGCTGTTGCAGATGAGAACGTATTCCTGGCGGCTGCGGCGCAGATAGTTCATATTGGAGTGCAGCGCGTCCAGGGAGCCGTTATAAACGCCCACATTGTCGCGGGTAAGGAACGGGGGCAGAATGTAAAGGCCGTCGTTTTTGCCGTGCAGATCCCATTCCTTGCCGCTTCCCAAATGATCCATCAGGCTGTGGTAGTTCTTCTGCATAATAACGCCCACGTTGCGCATTCCGCTGTTCACCATGCCGCTGACCAGAAAATCAATCACGCGGTAGCGCCCGGCCACAGGCATGGCCGCGATGGCGCGCAGAAGCGTAAGCTCCCGAAGGAAGCTATCTTTTTCACCGGTATAAATCACACCCATTACATTTTTCATGGTGCTATCCTCACTTCCTCTGCTATGCTAGGGGTCATTCCGCGCGCTGTTCCCCGGCCTTGACCGCGGAACCGGCGGGCAGTTGAACCTGCTGACCAACAACGGCGATGTTACCCGTTTCCTCACCAACCATGGAGCCCGCGCCAATAACGGCGCCTTCGGCAACAATGGCCCTGCGCACCTGCGCGCCACGCTCAACAACCGCGCCTGGCATCAGAACGCTGTCAATCACGCTGGCGCCTTCCTTGATGATAACGCCCGCGAACAACACGCTGTGATCCACCCTGCCGTAAACCTCGCAACCTTCGGTAATCAGGCTGTTTTTCACGCTGGCACCATCCGCTACAAAGTGCGGGGCCATGCCGGGGTTGCGGCCGTAGATACGCCACTTTTTATCGTACAGGTCAATGGGCATGGGAAGCTGCAAAAGATCCATATTGGCCTCCCACAGGCTTTCAATGGTACCTACATCCTTCCAGTAGCCTTCAAAATCGTAGGCAAACATGCGCTGCTTGTCGTTAAGCATGTTGGGAATAATATTTTTGCCAAAGTCGTTAGAACTGTTGGGGTCGGCGGCGTCCTCGGTGAGGTACTTGCGAAGCTTGTCCCAGGTGAAGATATATACGCCCATGCTGGCCTTGTTGCTGCGGGGCTTGGCGGGCTTCTCCTCAAACTCCTCGATAACGTTACCTTCGCCGGTGTTCATGATACCAAAGCGGCTGGCTTCTTCCCACGGAACCTCGCGCACGGCGATGGTGCAGTCTGCGTTGTTGTCAATGTGGAACTGCAGCATGGCGTTATAATCCATCTTGTAGATATGGTCGCCGCTGAGAATGAGCACATAATCAGTATTGAACTGCTCAATAAAGGACAGGTTCTGGTAAATGGCGTTGGCCGTTCCGGAATACCATTCGCCGCTCTTGCCCTTTACGTAGGGAGGCAGCACATATACGCCGCCGTGAGCCAAGTCCAAATCCCACGGAGAGCCGCTGCCTATGTAAGCGTTCAGCTTTAGAGGCTGATATTGCGTAAGCACGCCCACCACGTCAACGGCGCTGTTTGTGCAGTTGCTGAGGGGAAAGTCGATGATGCGGTACTTGCCGCCATAGGGAATAGCCGGTTTGGCCATGTTTGCCGTCAGAATGCCAAGACGGCTGCCTTGGCCGCCCGCAAGCAGCATGGCCACGCATTGCTTCTTGTTCATCATGGAAAAGTTCCTCTCCTTCATTACTATGATCGTTTCAGCGAGAAATGGTTTAGCCTTTCAAGCGAATGAGCGAGGGGTCAAACGTGCTGTTCATCCGTAGCCCCCTTCCCTAAGCGAACCGATTTCGCCAGTGTGCCATACTCGTGCTTCCCCACGGGTTTAGGCAAAATTTTGTGATATGTAAAGTATACGGTACTGAGCGGAGGTACGCAGATCTCCGTCCAGAATGGGAAGCCGCTAAAATCGCCGGGCTGGGCGGTCAGCTCATAGGCATTATACTGATTGCTGCCGCCAAATTCCTCCCGGTCGGTGTTGAAAAGCTCCGTAAGCGTGCCGCCGCAGGGCAGGCCGATACGGTAGATGGGATGAAAAACAGGGGTGAAGTTCGTTACGCACAGAATTGCGTTTCCACTTTTGTCCGTGCGCAGGAACGAAATGATGCTGTTATCGGAATCGTTGGCGTTGATCCACTGAAAGCCGTTCCAGGAGTTATCAACCTCATGCAAAGCGGGAATGTCGCGGTAAAGGTGGTTCAGCTTTTTTACGCAGCTTTGCAAAGGCGCGTGCCGCTCATACACGAGCAGGAACCAGTCCAATTGGTCGTCGTATTTCCACTCGATGAAATGCGCGAATTCCCCGCCCATAAACAACAGCTTTTTGCCGGGATGCGCCATGGTATAGCCGTACAGCGCCCGAAGACCGGCAAACTTTTTCCAGATATCGCCCGGGTTCTTGTCCAGCATGCTGTGCTTACCGTGCACAACCTCATCATGCGAGAACGGCAGAATGAAGTTTTCGTTGAAGGCGTAAAACAGGCTGAACGTGAGCTTGTTATGGTGATATTTGCGGTAAACGGGATCCAGCTTGATGTAGGAAAGGATATCGTTCATCCAGCCCATGTTCCATTTAAAGCCAAAGCCTAATCCGCCCAGATAGGTGGGCGCGGTTACCATGGGAAAGGCCGTGCTTTCCTCCGCAATCATCATCAAGCCCGGGAAGTCGTGATATACGGTCTGGTTCAGGCGGCGCAGGAAGTTAATTCCATCCAGATTTTCGCGTCCGCCAAAGCAATTGGGGATATACTGCCCCGGCTCCTTGCAAAAATCGTAGTAAATGATGCCGCTTACCGCGTCCACACGGATGCCGTCGGCATGGAAAATATCCAGCCAGAAGCAGGCGTTGCTAAGCAGATAGCTGCAAACCTCCCCACGGGCATAATCAAACAGCATGGTGCCCCACTGGGCAATCTCGCCGCGCCGGGGATCCGGATGGTTGTAAAGATCCGTCCCGTCAAAGCGGAACAGGCCTACCTCATCACGGGGGAAATGGGCGGGCACCCAATCCAGGATAACGCCGATGCCCGCCTGGTGACAGCGGTCTATCAGCGCCATGAGCTCATCTGGCGTGCCGTAACGCGCCGTGGCGGAATAGAAGCCCGTTACCTGATATCCCCAGCTCATATCCAGCGGATGCTCCATTATGGGCAGCAGCTCTATGTGCGTATAGCCCATATCCTGAACGTAGGGGATAAGCTCGTCGGCCAGCTCCAGATAGGTTAAAAACGAACCGTCGGGATGACGCCGCCAGGAACCGGCATGAACCTCATAAATGTTAACCGGACTTTCATAGGGATTAAACTCACGGCGCTTTGCCATCCAGCCGCCATCCTGCCAGCTATAGCGGTCAAGATCAACCAGCCTGCTGGCGTTGCGCGGGCGCAGCTCGCTATAAAATCCAAAAGGATCGGCCTTCATGCGCCAGATGTCGTCCGCGCCCCAAACAGCATATTTATAGGTTGGAAAGCCGTCCTGGGGTACGTTTTGCCAAAGCTCGTCCTCGCCAAGGCGAAGCTCCCAGGTGCCGTCATACTGCTTTTGCATGGGATTCTTGGTTTTATCCCAGCTGTTAAACTCGCCAACCAGCGCCACGTGCTTTGCGTTTGGCGCCCAAACGCAGAAATGCCATTTGCGAACGTCCCCTTCCTGGCAGGGATGGGCTCCCAGCATTTCGTAGGCGCGGCGGTTCGTGCCCTGATGGAATGTATCGCGGATTTCAGCCGATGGAGCATGATACAGCATCGGATTATCCCCCTAACAACGCAAATTTATATAAAAATGCCTATGCGCTTGACTTCTTCTCATTCTATTGTATTCGCTTTGTAGGTGATTCGTCAAGTCTATTTTAGAAGATTTTTCAAGAATTTTTGTTACCTGTCTATTCTAACTCAACATAAGAAAATAAGAAATACTGCATTTTTCTATTGAAAAACGCATACAATACGTGCTATAATACGCCTTGTGACATAACGGACGGTCCTCTGTTCGGGTACAGACCACGGGCACGAACGTCTACGAAGGAAGGAGGCCAATGAAATGAGTGAAATCATTCGTTCCATCGAAAAGGCTCAGCTCCGCACCGATCTGCCCCAGTTTGGCATCGGTGACACCGTTCGCGTTTTCGTGAAGGTTGTGGAAGG
>JALEIQ010000097.1 GCA_022769795.1 Clostridiales bacterium | reverse complement strand
TGTCCCTGCGCCCCAGCGACGAATAACCGACCGATTCCCGCAAAGGAGGAAATAGTACCATGGCACAACGGAAATTGGGCCGTACTGCCGATCAGCGCAAGGCTCTTTTGCGCAATCAGGTAACCAACCTGATCTGGTATGGCCGCATTGAAACGACCGAGGCGCGCGCCAAGGAAGTGCGCCGCGCCGCCGAGCGTTTGATCACGCTTGCGGTCAACGAGTGCGATAACACCGTGGAAGTTACCAAGGAAACGCATAACGATAAGGGCCAGCTGGTAACCCTGAATGTGGTGAACGACGCGCCCAGCAAGCTGCATGCCCGCCGCATTATGATGAGCTACCTTTATGAGCTCAAGGATGTGCAGCGCAAGGACGAGGACAAGGCCGACTGGAAGGAGCGCACCAAGGACGTGAAGTATCCCGTCGTTGAGAAGCTGTTCCGCGAGTATGGCCCCAAGTTCAAGAAGCGCAACGAGGAAAAGAAGTGCGCCGGTGGTTACACCCGCATTTACAAGCTCGGGCCCCGTCGCGGCGATGCTGCCGAGATGTGCGTGATCGAGATTCTGTAAGCGTAAAGCGCTTTGGCCCCGTTTTGAACCACGGTTCAAACGGGGCTTTTTTGCACCCCTTGACGCTGCGCGGGGAACAGGTATAATGGAACGGGAACCTTGGATGGGAGGCGGTTTTTGGATGACGCGTACACAGCGCTGGATTACCCTGGGCATTTTGCTTGCGCTGGCGGCTATGTGCGCGTTTTTTACGGCGCATGTGCTTACCTGGCAAAAGCAGGAGCGGTTGCAGGCGTTTCAAAACCGCTTTGCGGATCCTGCCGGGCTATCCCTCGCGCCCGGCGAGGGCGTAGAGATGACGCTGAAGGATGGCAGGCTGCAAGCCTCCTGGGAGGATACGCGGGCGGACGAGCTGCGCGTGGAAACTGAAAAGGCCATTGCGGCGCAGGGAAGGGAAATCTGCGTGAGCGTGTATGCGGGGGGAAAGCAAAATGCCTGGGCGGACGCGCGCTGGAGCTACCAGGTGTGGATGGAGCTTTCGCTGTACCGCGATGGACAGGAGGTGGCGGCGAAGCGCGCGGAGCTGCCGCTGGAAAGCGATAAGGGACGCGCGCGCGCCTGCGCTGTTCGCGCGTTAGCGACGGACGGGTTTGACGCCTATGCGGTGCGTGTGCGGATTACGCCCGTGGATGGGATGATTGGCGCGGGCGAGCTCACGCTTGCCAACTGGGAGGTGGATGTGCGGTGAGCGGCCTGAACGCGGAAGGAAGAATTAGCGCGAGGAGGGCGGCGGGGGTTCTCGCTGTGCTGCTGGCGATCGGGCTGGCGCTGCGCATGGCGGCCATCCTGCCCTTTTCCATGGGGCCCAATACCTATTCGGACGATAACGGCTACCTTACCAGCGGCGTAACCTTTGCCCGCACAGGCTATGTTGCCTACGCGGATCCCGGGCTGCAAACCAGCGCCATCGGGCCGGGCATGCCGGTTTTGCTGGGGCTGCTGCTGCGCCTGACGGGCACGGACGCGCAGGAACTGGCGGCGGCGCATATTGCGTTTTCATGCTTTGGGCTGCTTACGGCCATCGCGGCCTATCTGCTGGGGGACATGCTGTGCTCGCGCGGAGCCGGGCTGCTTGCGGCGGGGCTGTGCGCGCTTGACCCTTCGCTGATCTCCACAAATATTCTGTTTTTGACGGAATCGCCCTATATGTGCCTGAACCTGTTTGCCATGTACGGCTTCGTGCGCTGCTCGCGCGAATGGGACTTCAAAAGCTATTGGGCGGGCGTTGCGTGCATGTGCGCGGCGGCGCTGTTCAAGGGCCTGGCGCTGCTGGTTGCGGTTGCGGCGGCGGCGGTGCTTGCGCGCAGGCGCGTAAAGGCGGCGGCCTGGCTGCCAAAGGCGGCGGTGGCCGCGCTTACGTTCGTGCTGCTGTTTATCCCCTGGTGGGTGCGCAATGGCAGCGTGGTTGGCGGCTTTGTGCCCTTTACCGCCAACCGGGGCGATATCCAGCTCATGGCGACCTACGAGGGCTTTGGATGCCCGGAGGGTACCTATGAGGAGGCTGTGCTCCAGTGCGATAAGGAGGCGTGGGAGCAGAACTATCAGTATGATATGGAGCGCCGCTTTGCGCGCAGGGG
>JALEIQ010000022.1 GCA_022769795.1 Clostridiales bacterium | reverse complement strand
GGGACGGAGGTAAGCGCAAGGGCAGCATGGCAACGGAACGTTGTCATGCTGTTCCGGCCAAAGGCCGGAATCGCACGACCCAAATTGAAAATTTGGGCCGCGCGACCCGAGGCCCTGTGGGGCCTTGGGCGAAGCCCAAAGTGAACCGAAGGAGTCAACCGAAACGAGCAGAGGGCACGGCCAGTGCCCTCTGCGACGATTGAGGTTGCGGGTCTGCGGCCCTCCGACACCTTCCAAGGGGTTTATCGACAGTCCGAAGCCCGCCGCGCCTGAAATGCCTTTCATTTTACATGCCTTCCAAAAGCAGCGTCGCGGTTTCGCGCAGGCTATCCGCCACCGGCACGCCAGCGCTCAACAGCTTTTCCCTGCTTTGATGGCCGCGCGCTACCAGGATGCAGCGCGTACCCATGGCCCGCGCCACCTCCGCGTCATGCAGGGTGTCGCCGATCATCACGCTTTCCTCCGGCGCAACGCCGCAGCCCGACAGGTAGGCCCTGCCGATGGCCTCCTTGCTGCCCGCATAGATATCGCCCAGGCCCAGCACCTCGTCAAAGTACGCACGGATGGGGAAGCGGGCAAGCTGGCTTTCCAGCATATCGCGCTTGGTGGCGGAAAGCACCACCTGCTTGACTCCGGCCTGTTTGAAGCGCTCGAGCGTTTCTAGCGCGTCCCCATGCAGGGATACGCCGCCGAAGCCGCGCACGTATTCGGCCATCCAGGCATGCGCCACGGCCTCGAAATTCTGATCTGTCACGCCCGCGCTCTCGTAATACGCGCGCACGGGGAAGGTGAATACGCGGTGATAAGCCTCCACGCTGGAAAGGCCCGGCAGCCCGAAAGCGGGGAAGGTGCGGTTGCGCACCCCGATGGCGTAGCGCAGGTCGTCAAGCAGCGTGCCGTTCCAATCCCACAGAACCTGACGCATGGCGGCCATATCAGTATGCCTTGGCAAAGTAGATCAGCTTATGAGCCTTTTTGCCGCAGCATACGCAGGTATCGCCAATGGGCGTTTGGTCAAAGGGCATGTTGCGGCTGGACGCATTGGTCAGCTCCTTGATTTTGTCCTCGCAGGCACGGTCGCCGCACCACATGGCGCGGGCAAAGCCGCCGTCCACCGCCGCGCTCAGCTCCTCCATGGTATGCACATCGGTAATGCGCTCCTTGCGGAAGGCGTCCGCCAGCTCATACATCTTCTTCTGAATGTCCTCAAGCAGACCGGGCAGCATGCCTGCCAGCTCGTCCAGCTTGACGGTCTGCTTTTCGTAGGTGTCGCGGCGGAACACCACGCACTGGCCGTTTTCCACATCGCGCGGGCCGATCTCCACACGCACGGGCACGCCCTTGAGCTCCCAGTCGTTAAATTTGAAGCCGGGGGAGAGGGTATCGCGGTCATCCAGCTTTACGCGGATACCGGCCTGCTTGAGCTGGGCGTACATCTCATCGCACTTTTCCATCACGCCGCCCTTATGCGCGGCCACGGGAACGATGACCGCCTGGATGGGCGCGATGTGCGGGGGCAGCTTGAGGCCGCGCTCGTCGCCGTGGGTCATGATGATTGCGCCGATCAGCCGGGTGGATACGCCCCAGCTTGTTTCATGCGCATAGGTGAGCTTGCCTTCCTTGCTGAGGTATTGGATGTTGTAGGCCTCGGCAAAGTTGGTGCCGAAGTTATGGCTGGTGCCCGCCTGCAGGGCCTTGCCATCCTGCATCATGGCTTCCATGCTGTAGGTTGCGCGCGCGCCCGCAAACTTTTCCTTCTCGCTCTTTTGGCCAACCAGCACGGGCATAGCCAGCTCGTTTTCGGCTACCTCGCGGTAAACCTCCAGCATGCGCATGGTTTCCTCCTGCGCCTCCTCGGCGGTGGCGTGGATGGTATGGCCCTCCTGCCAGAGAAATTCGCTGGTGCGCAGGAAGGGACGGGTGCTCTTTTCCCAACGCATAACGCTGCACCACTGGTTGTACTTCATGGGCAGGTCGCGCCAGCTTCCCACCCACTTGGAATACATAGCGCAGAAGATGGTTTCGCTGGTGGGGCGCACGGCCAGGCGCTCCTGTAGCTTTTCGCTGCCGCCCTGGGTTACCCACGCCACCTCGGGGGCAAAGCCCTCCACATGCTCGGCCTCCTTCAAAAGCAGGCTCTCGGGAATGAGCATGGGCATATACACGTTTTCATGCCCCGTTTCCTTAAAGCGCCTGTCCAGCTCCTCCTTGATGCGCTCCCAAATGGCGAAGCCGTAGGGACGGATGACCATGCAGCCGCGCACAGGCGCATAGTCTACCAGCTCGCTTTTCAAAATCACGTCCGTATACCACTGGGAAAAATCCACGTCGCGGGGGGTAATGTGCTCTACGAAGCCCTGTTTCTTTTCTGCGTCCTTTGCCATTGCTTCCAACTCCTTTGCCTATTATAAAAGCTTCCCTTCGCTCCCGGCCTTGGCTTTTTGCCACGCGCTGGGACGAAGGGAGCCTTCGCGGTACCACCCGGCTTAAAACGCGCGCGCCGGGCGGCGTTTTCACCTTTGTTGAGCCCTGTAACGGAGGCGAGCCGTCGGGGATTAACCGAAGCGCAGCAAAGGCGGGTAGCGTTCCTTTTCCGCAGCCGCCCTTTCAGCCCAAGGGGGCAGGCTCTCTTGTGTGCGGAAGCATAAAAACGCGCTCCTTTGCCCGTTCGCAGCCGAAGCTGCGAACGCGTCTATTTTAGCATAGCCGCGCCGGTTTTGCAATCGTTTCGTTCATGTTTGAAGCATTTGCGGCTTTTCCTTGCGGTCAGGCCGGATTTACGGGCGCGGAGGACGCATCGCCGCCGGCCGCCTGAGGGGCGAGCATGGCCGCAAACAGCACGGGCGCTGTGTAGAACAGCCCCAGCATATAGCGCATCAACGCCGCGGGGCCCAGCAGACAGGTTGCCCACAGCGCCAGCAGGAAGCCGAAAGCGGCCATCCACGCCTTTTGCCGCCGGTATTGGGCATAGGCCAGCCCCGCCAGGCACAGCCACACATAAAACGCCGTATCGGAAAGCAGCCTTACGCCCGGAAGCCCCAGGAAGGAAAGCGTCTGGTCGTAGGCCTCATAGGACTTTCGCAGCGCGGGCAGCAGCGAATTTTCCTCAATGGGATACAGGTCAAGCTGTTCAACACCCAGGGTAAAGCGGTAAAGCATATCCGCGCCCGGCAGCAGGTAGGGCAGGTTTTGCTCCCAAAACGCTTCCAGATAGCTCAGTGGCTGCCGCAGGCCCAGCTTTGCCCATAGCCTGAGAAGCTCGGGCAGGTTTTCATCCAAAGCGTCATAATCTGTAGCCCATTTCACGGGATCGGCGATGGCGGGGGTGTAATGGGTTTCAAAGCCGTCCGGATAGAGGGTGGCCAGCAGCTCGCCTTCCTCCTCTGGCAACGCTTCGGGATGGTCGCGCAGGGTACGGGCCATCTGCTGTAGGGGGATGGACAGCATTTCAACCGTGCTGCCGCTTTCGGCCTCTGTGGCCCAAACCAGCGCCCCGTTTGCCAGAAGGTATACGGCCACGCAACCGCAAAGCAGACCGGCCATGCGCGCCCGCGCGCCCCTGGCCCACACGCAGGCAAGGGGAATCAACAGGCAAAATGCGTATACGCCGTTGTTGCGCATTAGCATCATCAGCACAGCCGCGACAATCAGGCGAATCACGCGCAGCGGAGAACGCAGCGCCGCGTAGCCATCCCGCCAAAGATCCATCAGCTCCAGCACGAACACCAGCACCAGGCCGCCAAACAGGACGTCCTTGGTTGCGCAGAAGCTCCAAAGCGCGTAAAACGGGAACAGGGCGAACAGGAGCGTTACCGCCAGCCTGGCCCAGAGCGGCGCGCCGCGCCTTGCGAGCCAGCGGCAGGCGTAGGCGAGCATGGCGGCCAGCAATAGCATTTGTACCAGGCTGTAGATGGCAACGCCGTAGGTGGCATAGCCTTCGGGATGAAGGTCGATGCCCTTCATCATGCAAGCGCCCAACAGCAGCGTGTGTAGCAGCGGATGATGCGTGCTGAACACGCCGTCCATATAGGAATAAAACTGGGTGCTTGCGTCATACAAGAAGGTACCCGGCCAAAAGGCGAGCCACACGGGCGTCCAGCAGAGCATCAGCAGCAAAAAGACCGCGAAAAAGCTGCCCGTAACGCGCCCAAAAAGCGTTTCTCTCTTTTTTTCGCCCGGCGTTATGCGCAGCATTCCCTGCGCGGCCAGGATGAGCCCGCTCCCAAACGCCGCGGTAAAAATCAGCCATGTGAGCAGGCCGTCCAGCGCTTCCGCCAGGGTTAGCGGAGGAAAGCCGCCGTTGGCCTTTATGGCTTCTCCCGCCAGCGTGAGCAGGGCAAACAGCGCGCCCAGCAGCGAGGCGTTGCGAATGAGCCGCCTATCGCGGCAGGCAAGGGCCCTTGTGAGCAGCAGAAACAATCCTCCCGCCAGCACCAGGCTGAAAGCATGGCTGGCAAACAGGGCGGATTCCTGGCCCATCACGCGCGGCATGCGCCAAACGGCAAGCGCCGCGATGAGCAGCGCGGCCAGTGAAACGCGCCGCTGATTCCTTTCCATGGGCGTCAAAGCGGACGGCCTCCCCTCTAAGATATTAGGTCGTGAAAGCATTATAACATATGTTGGAAACTTTTCGGCGCTCAAGAGGCAAAATAAAGGTTGTATTTTTCAGGTGCCTGTGCTATACTATAATCGACATATGTCGATTATGTATGCGGGAGAAGATGCTATGCCCCGGCCAAGTCGTCCAAGGCGCATCTGCAAGGAGCCTGCGTATGACCGCTTTCTTCCGGAAGGCATCGCGTGCGGCGAGCAGGTGGCGCTTACCCTGGATGAATACGAAGTGCTGCGCTTGATTGACCTTGACGCGCTCACGCATGAGCAGTGCGCGCAGCAGATGGACATTTCCAGAACCACTGTGACTGAAATCTACGAGGCCGCGCGCCGCAAAGTGGCGGACAGCCTTGTAAACGGAAAGCCGTTGATGATCGCGGGAGGGCATTACCGGCTATGCGACGGCTCGGCCAGGCGCTATTGCCGCAAAAGCTGTAAAAGAGCCGAAGGGGCGCAAGCCCTGCGGGCTTGTCACCAGAAAGGAGCACATGAAATGAGAATCGCCGTAACCTATGAGGATGGAGAAGTGTTTCAGCATTTTGGCCATACGGAACAGTTCAAGCTGTACGATACCGAAAACGGGCGCGTTGTAAACGAGCAGGTGGTAAGCACCAACGGCCAGGGTCATGGCGCGCTGGCGGGCTTCCTGTCCGCCGCGGGGGTTGACGCGGTCATCTGCGGCGGCATTGGCGGCGGGGCGCAAGCCGCGCTGAACGAGGCGGGCGTTGCGCTCTATGGCGGCGTATCCGGCAGCGCGGATGACGCTGTGCGGGCATATCTGGCAGGCAATTTGGCCTTTGACGCCAACGCGCGCTGCGACCATCATGAGCATGAACATGAGCATTCCTGTGGCGAGGGGCATTGCGGCGAGCACAGGCAGGGTTGTCATGGAAACGAATCCCGATAAAATGAAAGGAGAGAACGGTTATGAAGTATGTTTGCGAAGTATGCGGTTGGGAGTATGACGAGGAGCTGGGATATCCCGAAGGCGGCATTGCGCCCGGCACCAAATGGGAGGACGTACCGGAGGATTTTGAATGCCCGCTGTGCTTTGTGGGCAAGGATCAATTTGTGGAGGCCTAAACGACGTTTTAACAAAGAGGCGCGCCAGCTTAAACGGACTGGCGCGCCTCTTTGCGCGTATCTTTGAAGCTTGGGAACAAACAAAGGCGAGGAAGCTGTGAGCGCCCTCGCCTTTGAAAGATGTATTTTTACGGTTACGGTTTCATGGTTGCGGCGGGAGCGGCAGTGGGCGTGGGAGCAGCGGTAGGCGTAGGCTCCGCAGTGGGAGCGGGCTTGCTGAGCTCCTCCACCTGCTTGGTAAGCTCGGCAACCTGATTCTCAAGCTCAGCCTTGGCGGTTTCGACAGCGGCCATGGCGGCGGCTACTTCCTCGGCGCTTTTGCCCTGCGCCTCTACAAGCGCGTCGCGCTCGGCCTCGATCAGCGCGTAATCAGCTTCTGCGGCGGTCAGCTTGGTCTGGGCTTCCTCGGCTGCTTTGACGGCTACGGCAAGCTGGCCTTCCAGCTCGGTTTTGGCGGCTGCGGCGGCTTCCAGATCCGTTCCGGCGGTTGCCAGCTGGGCTTCCAGCGCTTCCTTGGCGGTGGTGAGTTCCTCTACCTGGCCTTCCAGCCCGGTTTTGGCGGTAGTGAGTTCCCCTACCTGGCCTTCCAACCCGGTTTTGGCGGTGATAAGCTCCTCTACCTGCGCGGTAAGCTCCTCCACCTGCTTGCCAAGCTCCGCGTTACCGGCCTCGGCATCGCTGAGCTTGCCGTCCGCTTCGGTTTTGGCGGCTGTAACGGCTTCCAGGTCGCTCTTGGCGGTTTCCAGTTCGCCGGTCTTGGCCTCCAGATCACTGGCGGCGGTGGCGGCGGCAGCTTCCAGGTCGGCCACGGTAGCGGTTAATTCCTCCACGCGAGCGGACAGCTCGTTAGCCTGCTGGGTAGCGGAGGTCTTGCCGGAAAAGCCTACAATGGCCAGCACCACAGCGATAAGCAGTGCAATGCAAACGATATACAACGGGGTTTTGTTCTGGGTGGCTGAAACGGTGGGCTTGGTATCTGCCATAAAGAAAGACCTCCTATTCGCTTCTAATGATACTGCCATTATAGCACAATGATGGAAAAAAGGGAAGCTTTTTACCCGAAACTTACCTGCCGTATGCGTCAACTAACGCTTACTCGCGCTTGCAACATGGCGTGCTATGGACTATAATAATAAAGTATGTCTATGCCTATACCCATAAGGGAGGATGAAGCCCAAATGCAACAGAACGCTGGAAAACAGAGCCCGTTTATATACTATCTGCGGGTGCTTTTGTACATGTTTGTAGCCCTGCTGATGCGCCTGGCGGCCTTTGCCCCGTTGGCCTGCCTTTTTGCCTTTCCCGAAGGATCGCCGTTTCGCTGGCTGGCGCTGGCTTGCCCGGTGCTGGTGATTTTTATCATTCTGCCGCTGCGCTACTCCTTTGCGGAAGCGCTGGTGCAACGCAAGGAGCGCGGCTTCAGCCTGGATGTGGCGCTGAATATGCATACCTACGGCGAAAAGCTGACCGAAAGCCTGATGCATGCCGTGCATGTGCTCAAATGGGGCCTGCCGCTGGCCGCGATGCTGGGCTATGCCTATTATTGGTATAAGGATGTGGATGCGCTCACTCTGCTCAAAACCGTTACGGCAATTGGTAAGGGCTGGATGAATGCGTGGTGCGCAGCGGGCAACTTCTTCTTTGGCTTGTTTGGCAGCGCGAACCGCCTGGCCGTACCGGCTAACACGCTTATGGAGGGCGTGTACGTGGTGCTGGCCCTGGTGGCCCTGGGGGCGCTGGTATGGCTGTATGGCGCGGTGCGCAACAGCGCGGCCCGTTATGTATGGGTGCTGGCTACCCGCAACGAGCATTCGCCCCGTACAGAGCTGCGCCGCCGTATGCGGGGACGCAGAATGGCGCAGCTGGGCGTTGCTTTGGTCAATTTGGTTTTGTGGATTCCCTTTTTGGCGGTGGTCATCTATGTGCTGAAAGGCTTGATGAACGACGTAACCAGCCAGCTGATGACGGCCCTTATGCAGCAGAGCCTGCCCGCGCTGAATCTATCCGCCGCAGTGCTGCCGCTGCTGGCGGCGTTCGTGCTGCTGTATATGCCGCTGCTGCCCATCAGGCGCATGCTGACCGCAGCTTTTGCCACGCGGGAGCGCCGCCGCGGCGCGCCGCATGATCAGACCGCCGCCTGCCAGGCGGATGGCGCGGAGCATGCCGCCGCATACGGCGAGGATTCCGAGGCGGCCCGGCAGAACTGCGGCATTGGGCAATGAGCGCAATGCGGCTTGACAAGTATCTGGCGTTGAGCGGAGAACGCACGCGCAGCGAAGCGGCGCGCGCCGTAAGGAACGGGCAGGTACGGGTCAATGGCGTTCCGGCGCGCGACCCGGCTATGAAGCTGGCGGACGGGGATGAAGTAACGCTGGCCGGCGTGCCGGTGCTGGATCGCTCCTTCCAATATTATATGCTCCATAAGCCTGCTGGGGTGCTTACCGCATCCAGGGACAGCCGCGCGGCCACGGTTATGGATTTGGTGCCGGAGGCCCTTCTGCGGCGCAAGGTGCTGCCCGTGGGCAGATTGGATAAGGACACCACGGGACTGCTGGTGCTGACCAACGACGGGGCGCTTGCGCACGCCCTGCTCAACCCCAAGCGGCATGTGTGGAAGCGCTATATCGCCCGTGTAAGCGGACGGCTTGACGAAGCTGACGCAGAGGCTTTTGCGGCGGGAATGGCGCTGGATGACTTTGTGGCCAAGCCCGCCAAGCTTGCGATTTTGCGGGCGGAAGAAGCGGAAAGCCTGGCGGCGGTGGAGCTGCGGGAGGGCAAGTTTCATCAGGTCAAGCGCATGTTCCTTGCGCGCGGGCATGAGGTGCTTGCGCTGCATCGCGCCGCGTTCGGGCCGTTGACGCTGCCGGACAGCTTGCAGCCGGGCGGCTTTTGCGAGCTGACCGCCGCGCAGGTGCGGGCGCTTCAAGACGCGGTTGCAAAACCTGAAAGCGGAGAGGGTTAAAATGCCGGATACGCACGATCATTACTATACGGCTATGCCAACCAGCGCGCATAAGCCCGGCCAGGTAAAATGGACTTATCGCGGCAGGGAGCTTTGCTTTGCCACAGATAGCGGCGTGTTTTCCCGAACGGAGATGGACCGGGGTACGGAGGTGCTTCTGGAAGCCCTGCCGGAGGAGCTTTCAGGCCCGGTGCTGGACATGGGGTGCGGCTACGGCGCTATTGGGGTGGCCGTAGGCGCGCATTGGCGCGGAATTGACGTTACCATGGCGGACGTGAATCGGCGCGCCTGCGGACTGGCGCGCGAAAACGCCGCCGCGAACGGCGTGCGGGCGCGCGTGCTGGAAAGCGACGGCTATGAGCGTATTTTGGAGGAACGGTACGCCTATATTCTGCAAAATCCGCCTATCCGGGCGGGCAAGGCGGTTATTTACCGCATGTTTGCCGATGCGGCCCGGCGTCTGCTGCCCGGCGGCGAGCTGTGGCTGGTGATTCGCAAGCAGCAGGGCGCGCCATCGGCCATGACGTATCTGCGGACGCTGTACGCGCGGGTGGACGCAGTGGAAAAGAAAAGCGGCTTTTGGGTGCTGCGTTGCGCCGGGCCGTTGGAATATGCACAGGAGGACGACAGTGATGTACAATGACGCATGGTTTGACGAACCCATTGACCGCCGCGGCACGGCTTGCGAGAAGTGGGATGAGCTGATGGGGCGGGAGGGCCGTGAGCTGAACCCCATGTGGGTGGCGGATATGGACTTTCGCTGCCCCAAGGAGGTAACGGACGCGCTGGCGGCGCGCGCGGCGCATCCCGTATACGGCTATACGGCGGAAACGGCCGCGGCGGTATGCGCGATGCTGGATTTTATGGAGCGCCATCATGGCCTGAGGCTGAACGAGGCGAACCAAACCATGCTGCCCTGCGTGGTAACGGGGCTGAGGGCGGCTGTGCTGGCCTTTACCCAGCCAGGCGACAGGGTGATTGTGCAGCCGCCGGTATACGGGCCGTTCTATGCCTCTGTCCGGGATAATGGCCGCGAGGTGGCGGAATGCCCGCTGCTTCGGGACGAACAGGGACGCTACACAATGGATTTGGCGGCGGTGGAGGACGCCTGCCGGGCGGGCGCAAGGATGATGTTCCTGTGCAACCCGCACAACCCGGTGGGCCGCGCGTGGACGGAGGGTGAGTTGAAAGCGCTGACTGGCTTGCTGGAGAGCTACGGGGTGCTGCTTGTATCGGACGAGATTCATGAGGATTTTGTGTTTGAACGCGGCGCTTTTGTACCTGTTCTGCGCTTGGCGCAGGGCGAGAACGCACGGGTGCTTTCGCTGACCAGCGCTAGCAAAACCTTCAATCTGGCGGGCTTGCAGCAGGCGGTCGCGTTCAGCCGCAACGCCGCGCTGCTTGATAAGCTGAAAGCCGCCATGCATGCCGTGGGCGTGGTTCAGGGCAACATCTTCGGGATGACCGCCACGGAGGCCGCGTTTGCGCATGGCGATGAATGGCTGGACGCGATGCTTGCCTACATTCGCAGGGGCGAGCAGATTTTCCGTGCGGAGTTGACAGCCCGCCTGCCCAAAGCGGTGCTTTCTCCGTTGGAGGCGACGTACCTGGGCTGGATCGACCTGCGCGCCTATGGCTTCGGCACCGCGGAGCTGATGAAGCGCTGCCGGGCTTCCGGTGTGGAATTCACCCCCGGTACCTTCTTTGGCGAGAAGGCGGGGGACGGTTTCCTGCGCATCAACCTGGCCTGCCCGCATGAACGCGTCCGCCTGGCGGCGCGTCAGCTGGAAAGCGCTGTGAAAGAGCAATAATTACGGCACGGAGGGAGAAGAAATATGAAGGATTTGAGCACAATTATTGACGGCCTGCGGGAAGAAATGACGCAAACCCTGACGCGCTGGATTCGCATACCCAGCGTGAAGGGCGCGCCGGAGCCTGGCGCGCCTTTTGGCCCAGAGGTGCGCCGCGCGCTGGACACGGCGCTGGCGGACGCCGAAGCCATGGGCTTTGAAACCCGCAATTTTGACGGCTATGCCGGCGATGTGCGCATGGGCCCGCTGGGCGTGGAGCCGCTGGCCATTCTGGCGCACCTGGATGTGGTGCCCGCCGGCGACGGCTGGCAGGTGGATCCCTTTGGCGCGGAGATTGACGGCGACAGGATGTATGGCCGCGGAACATCGGATGACAAAGGCCCGGCGGTAGCGGCGCTGTACGCCATGTACGCGCTGAAAAAGGCGGGCGTGCCCCTGAGGCGCGAGGTTCGCCTGATTCTGGGCTGCGACGAGGAGAGCGGCTGGGAGTGCATGAAGTACTACACGGCACATTGCGACATGCCCAAAACCGGCTTCAGCCCGGACGCCAGCTATCCTGTTATCAATACGGAAAAGGGACTACTGCATCTGAGCCTGCGCGGCGCTTACGCCGCCGACGGCCTGAAGGTGAAGGAAATCAGTGTGGGCGAGCGGTGCAATGTGGTGCCGGGCCTGGCCACGGCGCTGGTGGAGGGCGACGCCGCCTTCTGCGGCAAAGTGAACCATTTGGCAGCCGACATGCATATTCAGGTGGAGGCGGAGCCGAAGCAGGACGGCCTGGTTCAGCTTACCTCTACGGGCGTGCCCGGCCACGCGGCCTATCCCGAGGCGGCGAAGAACGCGCTGGGCCAGCTATTGATTATGCTGCGCGCCTTGGGCGTGACGGGCGCGCTGCGCACCATCGCCAGCCAGGTGGGAATGGAATACGACGGCCTGGGCCTGGGCGTGCGCTGCCAGGATGAAACCAGCGGCAGCCTTACCTGCAACCTGGGCATTCTGCGCTACAACGAGGCGGACG